>JALZUT010000149.1 GCA_023300575.1 Olleya sp. | reverse complement strand
TAATTCCTTAACATGACCTTCATTTATGACACCTTCAGCGATTAGTTTTTGTGCATAAATATCTCTTGGATTAGGATGTTTAGCAATTGCTTTGTATAATTTAGGTTGTGTAAAACGTGGCTCATCTCCTTCATTATGCCCATATTTTCTATAACCCAACATGTCTATAAACACATCACGTTTAAATTGCATCCTAAAATCTAATGCAAAAGTAGTAGCGTGCACAACAGCTTCTGCGTCATCTGCATTAACATGTAAAACTGGCGACAAGGTTACTTTAGCAACATCAGTACAATATGTGCTTGAACGTGCGTCAAGGTAATTAGTAGTAAAACCAACTTGGTTATTTACTACTATATGTATAGTTCCATTTGTTTTATAACCATCTAATTGTGCCATTTGCACAACTTCGTATATTAAGCCTTGACCAGCGATAGCTGCATCTCCATGCACAACAATTGGTAGTACTTTACTAAAATTGTCTGCGTAATATTTATCTTGTTTTGCTCTTGCTATACCTTCTACAACTGCACCAACGGTCTCTAGGTGTGATGGATTTGGAGCTATACTTAAATTAATGTTTTTTCCAGAATTTGTTTGACGATTACTAGTTAAACCTAAGTGGTATTTTACATCACCATCAAAAATTTCTTCTTCGTAATCTTTACCATCAAATTCGCTAAAAATATCTTTTGCACTTTTACCAAAGATATTTGTTAATGTACTTAAACGACCTCTATGTGCCATTCCCATAACAAACTCTTTTACTCCATATTCTGCAGCTTTTTCAATTAAAGCATCTAAAGCCGGTATTAAAGCTTCTCCACCTTCAAGCGAAAATCGTTTTTGACCTACATATTTGGTATGCAAAAAACTTTCAAAAGAGACTGCTTCGTTAAGTTTTTTAAGGATATGTTTTTTTTCTTCAGCAGTAAAATTGGCGTGGTTATCGTTTATATTTAGTTTATTTTGAATCCATTGCTTACGCTCTAAATTTCTAATATACATGTACTCAACACCAATAGAATCGCAATAAATACTTTCTAAATGATCTATTATTTGTTGTAGTGTTTGTGGTCCAACTCCTAAAGTCTCACCTGCATTAAAAGTAGTATTTAAATCTTGAGCATTTAATCCAAAGTTTTCAATCTCTAGTGTTGGCGCATATTTACGTCGTGCTCTTACTGGATTAGTTTTAGTAAATAAATGTCCACGATTGCGGTAGCCTTCTATTAGTTTTACAACTTGAAATTCTTTTTGAACGTGTTCCGGAATCTGTGTCGAAACACCTTCGACAATTTCGTCTTCCATACCGTAGTTTTCGCTACCAAAGTCGTAACCTTGAAAAAAGGCTCTCCAACTAGGCTCTACAGAATCTGGGTTTTTTTGATATTGCTCGTATAAATCAGCAAAGTATGCTGTATGTGCTGCGTTTAAAAAGGAATATTTATCCATTATTTTCTTTAAGACGTGTTCGCTTCAACAAATTTTATCAAAAATACAACTTTCTCTAAAATTAGAGATGGTTTTATTATATTTATAACATTCTAATCACACTAATTTTATAATTATGAAAAACAACACGCTTAAACCAGTTAAAATTATAGCTTTTATATTTTTTGCTAGTTTTTTTATTACATCCTCTAATGCACAGGATAATTTGCCTGAACAAAAAAGTGAATTTTGGAAAAACGTACGCTTTGGAATTGGAGGAGGTATAAGTACTACAAACGGTTTTTTTAGTGCTACTTTAGCTCCAAGTGCAATTTACCAATTTGACAAAACCTTTTCTTTAGGTGTTGGTTTAAACGGAACTTATAACTCAATAAAAAACAGTTCTTCATCCACTATTTTTGGAGGAAGTATAATTGGATTATTTAACCCGATACAAGACATACAGTTATCTGTAGAATTTGAAGAACTTAACGTCAATCAAAGATTTGACAATTCAGCTTTGCAAGACAATAATTATTGGGTACCTGCTTTATTTATTGGTGCTGGTTACACAACAAATAATGTTACTTTAGGCATACGCTACGATTTACTTTACGATGAAAGAGACAGCATATATGCAAATGCACTAGTACCTTTTGTTAGAGTCTTTTTTTAAGAATATTTAGACCTAAACCAAACCTTTTGCCATTCTCTTTTTAAGATTAAAAAGGCAACTTGTTCTGACATATCTAATGTATCAGTACCATCTAATGCTTTAATTTGATGTTCTGGCACATCAATAATGTAGAGCAAATTTAAATACTCTGCAAAATTTTCTTGCACCAATTTGTAAACCGTTTCATGTAATAGTAACTTAAGACTTGAAGGTAAAATATCTTCGTCAAAATCTAAATCAATATTAGCGTATAAAAAGTCTTTATTTAATTGTTTTACTAATTTCTGATAGAGGTCTAAATTAGTAGCTACCTCTATTAAGTTTTCAAAATTTGAAGGTACATTCATTACACTAAACGCTTCTTGTCATTAAGTTGGTGCCAAAGGTTTTTAAGATGTTTTTTTTGTCTTCAGATATACTTAGTGTTTCCAATATTTCAAACGCTTTATTTGTATACTCTTTTATGGCTTGCTGTGTTGCTTTAGCAGAACCCGAATCCATAAAAAACTGTTTTACAGTGTCTATTTTATCTGAATTATCATCTAAACTTACAGAAAACAATTGCTCTAATTGATGTTGTTCTTTTTTATTCAAAAACGCTAAAGCTTTAAGGTATAAATAGGTTTTTTTGTTTTCAATAATATCTCCTCCAACTTGTTTACCGAAAGTTTTAGGGTCTCCAAAAGCATCCAAATAATCATCTTGTAACTGAAATGCTATTCCTAGCAATCTCCCAAACTGATAGATACTATCTTGATTTTCTTTAGATGCATCTGCTACAATTGCTCCCATTTTCATTGCAGTTCCAACCAAAACTGCTGTTTTGTACTCTATCATTTTTAAGTACTCTGGGATTGTTACATCATCTCTAGTTTCAAAATCCACATCGTATTGCTGTCCTTCGCAGACCTCTAAAGCTGTTTTACTAAATAGTTTTGCAAGCGCTTGAAACGTTTTAGGCTCATAATTTTCAAATAACTGGTATGCCATAATTAGCATAGCATCACCAGATAAAATACCGGTATTAATATCCCATTTTTCATGAACTGTTTGCTTACCTCTTCTTAAAGGCGCATCATCCATAATATCATCATGTACTAAAGAAAAGTTATGAAACACCTCAACACTAAGCGCTGCATCCAATGCCTTTTTATGGTCTGCATTAAAAATATCGGTAGTCATTAAAGTAAGGACAGGTCGTAAGCGTTTACCACCTAAATCTAATATATAATGAATTGGATTGTATAAATTTTTAGGCTCTTTTGATGTTGTATAAGTTTCTAAATAATCTATAAAAGCAGATTGATAAAATAAAATGTCTTGCATACCGCAAAAATAAAGCAAATACTAATACCAAACTATTAATACCAATTACAACTTATAATAAGCTTATTAAAACGTTCTTTTCCCTTTATTTTTTATAATTAATAATAAGTTAAAAAAATAAAACTCTGGAAACTTATATTGTTTTTAAAGTTTCCTGATGTATATTTGCAAAATAATATGAAAGAAAAAATTATACTTAAATCAACTGAATTATTCTTAAACTTTGGCTTTAAGAGTGTAACGATGGACGATATTGCTAACGCTATTGGTATTTCAAAAAAAACTATTTACCAGCATTTTAGCAATAAAACAATGCTTGTAGAGGTTACTACAATGCAATTATTTGAATTTATATCTCATGGTATAGATAGTATTTGTGGCCTTAATAAAAATCCAATTGAAGAGCTTTATGATATTAAGCGTTTTGTAATGGAGCATCTTAAAGATGAGAAGTCTTCACCACAATATCAACTTAAAAAATATTATCCTAAAATATATTCAACTTTAAAACAGAAACAGTTTGAGGTAATGTATGAGTGTGTCAATAAAAATTTAAGTCATGGTGTTAATAAAGGTTTATACAGAGACACCATAAACATAGAATTTATTACACGTATTTACTTTAATTCTATGCTTGCCATAAAAGACACCGATTTATTCCCTCTTAAAATTTTTTCTATGAATATGCTAATGGATAATTATTTAGAATACCATTTAAGAGGTATTTGTACAGATAAAGGAGTTGAAAAATTAAACCAAATTATAACAAAAAATTAATCAAAATAAAATATGAAACATATTCATATAATCGTATTTTTCTTAATCACATCTTTAGGTTTTTCTCAAGAAGGCAAAACTAGTTTTACTTTACAAGAAGCTATTGATTATGCATTAGAAAATAATCGAACCGCAAAAAATGCAGTTTTAGATATTGAAGCTGCTAAAAAACAAAAACAGGAAACTACTGCTATAGGTTTACCTCAATTAAATGCAGAAATTGGATATCAAAACTTTTTAAAACAACAAGTAACAGTTATTCCTTCCGAATTCTTTGGAGGTACTCCAGGCGGATTTGAAGAAGTCTTGTTTAATACAAAACAAAATGCAACTGCTACTGCAACTTTAAGTCAACTACTATTTGATGGCTCTTATCTAGTAGGATTACAATCTGCAAAAGTATTTTTAGAGATATCTAAAAATGCAAAAGAAAAAACAGATTTAGAAATTAGAAAAGCTGTAATTAACGCTTATGGTAATGTATTGTTAGCAGAAGAAAGTATTGTTATTCTAAAACGTAATATTAATGTCCTAGAAAAAAACGTGTTTGATGTTACTAAAATTTACGAAAATGGTTTAGAAGAAGAAGAAAGCGTAGAGCAACTTAAAATTACGTTATCTAGTATTAAAAGTGCTCTAAGCAATGCTAATAGACTGAAAAGTTTAGCATATAAAATGCTAAACATAACATTAGGGAAAGATATAGAAACTCGTATTGTATTAAATGATACGCTTACTATTTTAACGACTCAGAACACTGTTTTAACACTTTTAGATGCAGATGAAAACACAGAAAATACGATAGATTATAAAATTGCAGCAAATGACAAAACTGCTAAAGCATTACTTGTAAAGCTTCAAAAAAGTAAGGCATTACCAAGTTTAAGTACCTTTTTAAATGGAGGATATTCAGCTTTTGATAACAATTTTGTGTTTTTTAACAGTAATACAAAATGGTTTGGATCTTCTCTTTTAGGTGTTAATTTAAATGTCCCAATATTTAGTTCTGGTAAACGAAGTGCAGCAACCCAACGTGCCAAAATTAACTTAGCAAAAGCAGAATTTAACTTAACAGAAACCGAGCAGAAAATCAAACTTCAAATCGCTTCTGCAAAGAGCAACTATCAATTTGCTATTGAAGATTACACTAATAAAAAAGAAAACTTAGCACTTGCAGAACGTATTGAAAACAAAAATCAAATCAAATTTTTTGAAGGTATCGCGTCAAGTTTCGAACTGCGTCAAGCGCAAACACAACTTTATTCAACGCAAAACGAATTACTACAAGCTATGCTAGATGTAATTACTAAAAAAGCAGAGTTAGAAACTGTTTTAAACGAAATACCAAAAAATTAATCAACCAAAAAACACCAAATACAATGAAAAATATAATCACATTATTAACTTTAAGTATCATTTTAGTCTCTTGCGGAAATGAGCCAAAAGTTACTAAAAAGCTAGAGTTATTAAACACAGAAAAAGCTGCTTTAAAAAAACAAATAGATAGCTTAAGTATTAATCTTAAATTGGTAGAAACTAAAATTGCTAAACTAGACACTACAAAACGTTTAGCAGTTGTTACAATTATAAATCCTGTAGAGGAAGAGTTTAAGCATTTTATAGAAGTACAAGGTACTGTAAAGGCAGACAAAAGTGTAGAATTACATCCAGAAATGAGTGGCACAATTACTAGAATTTTTGTTAAAGAAGGTCAACGTGTTAGTAAAGGTCAAACCTTAGCACAAATGGATGCAAGCGTAATAAATAATAACATTGCACAACTTAAAACTCAAGTAGATTTAGCTAAAACTACCTTTGAAAGACAAGAACGTCTTTGGAATCAAAAAATTGGAAGCGAAATACAATACTTACAAGCAAAAGCACAAAAAGAAGGCTTAGAAAACAACCTTAACTCATTGTATTCTCAAGCTAATAAAATGAAAATTAAAGCACCTTTTTCTGGAACTGTAGATGAAGTTTTTGCAAAAGTCGGACAGTTAGCTAGTCCGCAAACCCCTTTTTTAAGAGTTGTTAATTTAAGTAAGGTTTACCTAGAAACCGAAATTACAGAAAGCTTTTTAGCAGACATCAAAAAGGGAACCGAAGTTGATATCACCTTCCCTTCGCTTAACAAAAACATGACCTCAAAAATATCTCAAGTTGGTAATTTTATTAATCCAAACAACAGAAGTTTTAAAGCTAGAGTCGATATAAATAATAAAGAAGGCGACTTAAAAGCCAATTTATTAGCTAATATTAAAATCAACGATTTTAAAGCTAATGGTATTGTAATACCCTCTTACACAATTCAAAAAGACAGTAAAGGCGACACTTTTGTTTACACAATAATTAAGGAAGATAGTAAGCAAAAAGTAGCAAAAACCATGATTACTGTTGGTAAAGAATTTAATAACCAATCTTATATCTCTGAAGGTTTAAAAGCTTCGGATGTTATTATAGACAAAGGTGCCAAGCTAGTTCAAAATAACGAAACTGTTACAGTAGCACAATAAACCAAGTATTATGAGCGACCAAAAAATAAAAGAATTTAAACTCTCTAGTTGGGCGATTTCAAATCGTATGACTATTGCTGTTATAACATTTATTATAGTATTAAGTGGTATCACGTCTTATATGGCAATGCCAAGAGAAAATTTTCCTGAGATTAATATTCCGCAAATTTTTATAGCAACACCTTATCCAGGTAATTCTGCTTTAGACGTAGAAAAACTAATTACAAAACCACTTGAAAAAGAAATAAACGGGATTACTGGAGTTGATAAAATTACATCAAACTCTATACAAGGTTTTTCTAGTATTCAAATAGAATTTAATTTTGATATTTCGCCTTCAGCAGCACTTCAAAAAGTAAAAGACAAAGTTGACATTGCTATGGCAGATAGTGATTTTCCAACCGATTTACCAACTGAGCCTAGTGTTACAGAAATGAATTTTTCTGAAATGATGCCAATCATGAACATTAATCTTTCAGGTGAATTCTCTATGAATCAACTTAAAGAATATGCCGAATATCTAGAAGATGAAATAGAAGAATTACCAGAAATTTCGGGAGTTGACATAAGAGGAATGCAAGAAAAAGAAATTGAAATAGCAGTCGATTTATATAAGATGGAAGCCTCTCAAATAAGCTTTACTGATATTGAAAACGCTGTTGCTTTTGAAAACATGAGCGTTTCTGGAGGTGATATTTTACAAAATGGTGTACGTCGTAATGTACGTGTTGTTGGCGAGTTTAATAATGCTAAAGAAATTTCAAATATCATTGTAAAACAAGAAAAAGGAAACATTGTATATCTAAGGGATATTGCAGACGTTAACTTTAAAGAGCAAGAAAAAGAAAGCTATGCACGTGAGTATCTAGAGTCTGTTGTGATGCTAGATGTAAAAAAACGTGGAGGTGAAAATCTACTTGATGCCTCAACAAAAATAGATAAAATCATCCAAAAAGCTAAAGCAGAAGTATTTCCTAGTAATCTTGTTATTTCTAAAACTAACGACCAGTCTAATGATACTAGAACGATGGTGTCAGATTTAGAAAATAGTATCATCTTAGGTGTTATTTTGGTAGTTTTAGTATTGTATTTTTTCCTTGGTTTTAGAAACGCCTTATTTGTTGGTATTGCAATTCCGTTATCCATGTTTTTATCTTTTTCTATTTTAAGTTTCTTTGGGGTTACTTTAAATACTATGGTATTATTCTCTTTAGTAATTGCACTCGGGATGCTTGTAGATAATGGTATTGTGGTTGTAGAAAACGTTTACCGTTTAATGGATGAAGGATATCCAAGAATTAAAGCTACAAAACTAGGTGTTGGAGAAGTCGCAATGCCAATTATTGCGTCGACAGCAACTACATTAGCTGCCTTTTTTCCGTTAATTTTATGGGAAGGTATCATGGGTGAATTTATGAAATGGTTACCAATCACCTTAATTGTAGTATTAAGTTCTTCTTTATTTATAGCCTTAGTAATCAACCCTATGTTGATTTCAATTTACATGAAAGTAATTCCTAAAAAGGAAAACAAAAGAAGTATGCTTAACCGATTAGAAGACCGTTATGAGCGTTTTTTAAAGTATGCTTTAAAAGGAAAACGTCCCATAGCATTTATAGTTGGTACTTTTGGCTTACTATTTTTAGCTGCTTTTTTAATGGGTGTTTTTCCGCCAAAAACATTATTTTTCCCTAATACAGCAGCCAAACAAGTATTTGTGTTTTTAGAATATCCTATCGGAACAGATATTGAAGAAACCAATAAAATCTCTAAAGTAATTGAAAAAGATATTGAGACTTTTTTAAGAAAATATGAAGAAGATGGTGATAGCTTTTTAGTCACTTCTGTTATTGGTCAAGTTGGTGCAGGAACTGCTGATCCCTCTCAAGGTCAACAAGGAGGTAACACACCAAACAAAGCAAGAATCACAATTGATTTTGTGAAATTTCAAGACAGACGTGGTTTAGAAACAGAAACCGTTTTAAAAGAAGTAAGAGAATTATTATACGGTTACCCAGGAGTCACTATTGTTGTGGACAAACCTAAGGATGGACCACCAACTGGCTCGCCAATTAATCTTGAAATTAAAGGAGACAATTACGATCTTATTCTAGAAACAGCAAATACCCTAAAAACATTTATAAATGTGGAAAATATAGGTGGTATCGAAGAATTAAAACTAGATATTGACCAAGGTAAACCAGAATTACTAGTTGCTGTAGACAGGCAAAAAGCAAGACGTTTAGGTGTTTCTACTGGACAAATTGGTGCTAATCTAAGAACAGCACTATACGGAAAAGAAATCTCTACTTTTAAAGATTTAGACGATGATTATCCTATTAACATTAGACTAAAAGATGAATATCGCTACAATAAAGACGCGCTTTTAAACCAGAAAATAACGTTTAGAGATCAAAGTAGTGGACAAATAAAACAAGTTCCTATTTCGGCAATTGCTAGTGCAGAAAACTCGTCTACATTTAGTGCTGTAAAACGTTTAAATTTAGATCGCGTTGTCACTTTATATTCAAATGTTTTAAATGATTATAATGCAACTGAGGTAAATGATAATATCAGAAAAGCAATCGAAGGTTTTGAAGTACCAATAGGTATTTCACTTAATTTTACTGGAGAACAAGAAGAACAAGCTAAAGAAATGGCTTTTTTAAGTAAAGCCTTATTAATTGCTGTTATGCTTATCTTTTTAATTATGGTAGCCCAATTTAATTCGGCAACAACACCAATAATTATTTCAATCTCTGTATTACTAAGTTTAATAGGTGTATTATTTGGGTTACTTATTTTTAGAATGGAATTTGTCATCCTTATGACTATGATTGGTATTATTTCGCTAGCAGGAATTGTAGTAAATAATGCTATTGTACTTATAGATTATATCAATCTTATTATTACAAGAAAAAAACGCGAAGCAAACCTAGATGAAAAAGAAAAAATCACCAGAGCTCAACTTCTAGATAGTATTGTAGAAGGTGGTAAAACCCGTTTAAGACCTGTATTATTAACTGCTATAACAACCATTTTAGGTCTATTACCATTAGCATTAGGAATCAATATAAATTTCTGGACTTTACTAACACAGTTTAATCCTAATTTTTATATAGGAGGAGAAAACGTAGCATTTTGGGGACCAATGAGTTGGGCTATTATTTTCGGGTTAACCTTTGCAACATTCTTAACCTTAATTATAGTTCCTGTTTTATATTATTTAATTAATAGGTTTAAACTAAAAAAAGCTTAAAAACTATTTAAAACCCTTTTAAAAAATCCGAAGTAATTGCTTCGGATTTTTTACTTTTGCAACACTAATAAAATAATATGTACAGAAGTCACAACTGTGGTCAGTTAAATGCATCACACATCAATACAGAAGTAACCCTTTCAGGATGGGTTCAAAAATCAAGAGATAAAGGATTTATGATTTGGATCGATCTTCGTGATCGTTATGGCATTACACAACTTATTTTTGATGAAGAACGCACACCTAAAACCATGATGGAACAGGCGCAAAAACTAGGTCGCGAGTTTGTTGTACAAATTAAAGGAACT
>JALZUT010000148.1 GCA_023300575.1 Olleya sp. | reverse complement strand
TAATTGCCAATCTTCAAACTCATGATAATGTCTGTCCCATTTATCGGTTTTACTTCGGTAAGCAGAAGAAAACCATAATCGCATTGGTACACTAATAACTAATTTATCTGCTTTTATAGCTTTTAAAACAGTAAATGGAGAGAGTAAATGTTCAAAAATCTCAAAAGCTGTAACAACTGTAGCTTCAGAATTTTTAATCGTTGAGGTGTCAAAATCTAGGTCTTCACCTTTAGTGTTTTCAACAGAAAACCCACTGTCTTTCATTATTTTAGTAAACGGATTTTCTACACCTAAATCTAAAATAGAATCTGATTTAGAGATGTGTTTTTCTAGAAACTGGTAAGTTAATTTAAATCGTTTATGCGGAAATGTTTGTTCGTACATAAAAACAGTTTCATTTTATTCCGCGAAAGCGAAAACTTTTAAAGGACAATAATTTGTAATTAGTGCTTGTACACAATAGCATTAATATTCATACCAGCACCTACGCTAGCAAATATAATAAGATCACCTGTATTGATTTCTTGATTTTCGATTTGACCTTTTAAAATCAAATCGTATAAAGTTGGTACAGTTGCGACGCTTGAATTTCCAAGCGTATTTATACTCATTGGCATTATGCCTTCTGGCACTTCCATATTATGTAGCTTGTAAAAACGGTTTACAATAGCTTCATCCATTTTTTCGTTAGCTTGATGAATCAATATTTTTTTGACCTCATTTATAGAATGCCCACTTTTTTCTAAACACGCTTTTAAAGCTAAAGGTACGTTTGTAAGTGCAAATTCGTAAATCTTACGACCATACATTTTAATATATCTACGCTGACTAGAATCTTCAGGTTTATTGGTTTCGCCAAAATAAATATAATGTGCTTCTTCTAGTGCAAAAGTTGCAGAATCATGACACATAATACCACCTTCGTCATTAGACTCTTCGACAATAACAGCACCTGCGCCATCACTATATATCATAGAATCTCTATCATGTTTGTCTATTACTCGAGATAAGGTTTCGGATCCGATAACCAAACAACGTTTTGCTATTCCGGATTTAATAAATGCATTAGCTTGAATAACTCCTTCAACCCAACCAGGACAACCAAAAAGTAAGTCGTATCCAACACATCTTGGGTTTTTAATTTTTAATAAGTGCTTTACACGAGAGGCTACACTTGGGACAGTATCACTTTGTTGAGCATCGTGCTTTATATCGCCATAATTGTGCGCAATAATAATATAGTCTAAAGTTTCTTTATCAATTTTTGCATCTGCAATTGCTTTTTTAGCTGCATAAAAAGCCATGTCAGAATTTAATAATCCGGGCTTTAAATAGCGTCTTTCTTCAATTCCTGTTATTGCTTTAAATTTTTTAACAATAACCTCATTACTACTGTTTATAGTAGATCCATCAGCATTTAAAAACTCGTGGTTATAAAAATCCTCGTTTTTCTCAATATCTTCAGGAATGTAGCTTCCAGTACCTGTAATCTTAATATTCATAAAAAAAGAAATTTCCTTTAGTTAGTTTCTTTGCCAAGATAAGCAGTTAAAATTAAAGGCATTTTGTATTGGTTTAAAAATTACGATGTTCAACTTGTTATTAGGCTTCCATATATGCTTCTATAGGTGCACAAGTACAGATTAAATTTCGGTCTCCATAAGCATCATCAACCCGACGTACAGAAGGCCAAAACTTATTATCTCTAACATAATCTAATGGATAAGCTGCTTTTTCTCTAGAGTATGGTAATAACCATTCGTCATTAGTTAGCATCTCCATTGTGTGTGGTGCATTTTTTAACGGGTTGTTATCGTCGTCTTTAGATACAGCATCAATTTCTTTTCTAATAGAAATCATAGCGTCGCAAAAACGATCCATTTCTGCTTTACTTTCACTTTCTGTTGGTTCAATCATCATAGTTCCAGCAACCGGAAATGATACCGTTGGTGCATGAAAACCATAATCCATCAAACGCTTTGCAATGTCTACAACTTCAATTCCGTTTTCTTTAAACGGACGACAGTCTATAATCATTTCATGAGCTGCACGACCTTGCTCACCAGAGTATAAGGTTTCAAAAGCGCCTTGTAATCTGTGTTTGATGTAATTAGCATTTAAAATAGCTATTTCTGTAGATTTTTTAAGTCCTTCTGCTCCTAGCATTTTAATATATCCGTAAGAAATTAAGCAAGCTAAAGACGATCCAAAAGGTGCACCAGAGATTGCTGTAATAGCATGTTCTCCTCCTGTTTTAATGATTGGGTTTCCTGGTAGAAAGGGCACTAATTGTTTAGCTACACAAATTGGTCCAACACCTGGTCCGCCACCACCATGTGGTATAGCAAATGTTTTATGTAAGTTTAAGTGACATACATCTGCACCAATATTTCCTGGATTAGTTAGTCCTACTTGCGCATTCATGTTTGCGCCATCCATGTAGACTTGTCCACCGTTATCATGGATTAATTGTGTTATTTCTTTAATGCCAGATTCATAAACACCATGTGTTGATGGATACGTAACCATTAAAGCTGATAAATTATCTGAATGTAATTCTGCTTTTTCACGTAAATCGTCAATATCAATATTTCCGTTTTCGTCCGCTTTTGTAACTACAACTTTCATTCCAGCCATTACTGCACTTGCAGGGTTTGTTCCGTGTGCAGAACTAGGAATTAAGCAAATATTTCTATGATGCTCTTCTCTAGATTCGTGATACGCTTTAATAACCATTAAACCAGCATACTCACCTTGAGCACCAGAATTTGGCTGTAAAGACGTGCCCGCAAAACCTGTAATCTCGGTCAATTGGTCTTCAAGTGCTTTTAGCATTTGTTGGTAGCCTTCAGCTTGTTTAATAGGAACAAATGGATGAATGCTTCCCCAATTTGTGTGGCTTAATGGCAACATCTCTGAAGCTGCATTAAGTTTCATTGTACAAGATCCAAGTGAAATCATAGAATGATTTAAAGCCAAATCTTTACGTTCTAATCCTTTTATGTAACGCATTAATTCGGTTTCAGAATGATGCGTATTAAACACATCTAAAGTTAAAAAGTCACTTTGACGTTGTAATGTGTTTTGAATATTATTAGACGCTTCAAGAGCTGTAATTGTTATTTTAGGCTTGCCTTCCGCTTCAGCGAAAATCGAAACAATTTCATTTAAATCATTAATAGAAGTGGTTTCATTTAGAGAAATGGTAACCGTATTATCATTTGGATAATAGAAGTTAACCTCATGGTGTTCTGCAATTGCTTTTACTTTTGATGCATTTGCACTAAATTGAATGGTATCAAAAAACTCTGAATTAAGTTGCGTAACACCCATTTTAGTAAGTGTATTAGCTAAAGTTGAAGCTGAATTATGTACTTTGTTTGCAATAAACTGAAGTCCTTTTGGTCCATGATAAACGCTATACATACCAGCCATAACAGCTAATAAAACCTGTGCAGTACAAATGTTAGATGTTGCTTTGTCGCGCTTAATATGTTGCTCGCGTGTCTGTAATGCCATACGTAATGCTCTGTTGCCATTTTTGTCTTTGGTAACACCAATTATACGACCAGGTATATCACGTTTGTAAGCTTCTTTTGTAGCAAAATAAGCAGCATGTGGTCCACCATAACCCATCGGAATCCCGAAACGTTGTGTTGTACCAACCACAACCGATGCGCCAAATTTACCAGGTGCTTCAAGTTTTACTAAACTTAAAATATCTGCAGCAACTGCTACTTTTATATTGTTGTTGTTTGCTTTGCTAATAAAAGATTTAATGTCTGTTATTTGTCCGTCTTTTCCTGGATACTGTAAAATAGCACCAAAAAACACATCAGAAAAATCAAAATTAGCTTCATCTCCAACCACTAATTCAATACCTATTGGAGTTGCGCGTGTTTGTAAAAGCGATAGTGTTTGTGGTAAAATAGCATTAGAAACAAAAAATTTTGAAACTCCAGCTTTTTTCTGAGTACGCTCTCTAACAGCAAACAGTAAGCTCATAGCTTCTGCAGCAGCTGTACTTTCGTCTAATAGAGAGGCGTTTGCCAATTCCATTCCGGTAAGGTCAGTGACCATCGTCTGAAAGTTTAATAATGCTTCTAAACGACCTTGAGCAATTTCTGCTTGATAAGGTGTGTAGGCAGTGTACCAACTTGGATTTTCTAATATGTTACGTTGGATAACAGCAGGTAAAATAGTTGGATGATAGCCTAAGCCTATGTATGTTTTATATGTTTTATTGAGTTTAGAGAGCGCGTTAATATGAGTTGAATACTCGTATTCTGTCATAGCTTCATCTAAAACTAAGTCCTTTTTAAGACGAATATTAGCTGGAACGGTTTCCGAAATTAGTTGCTCAATACTGTCAGCATTTACAGTTTTTAGCATTGAATTTTGATCGTTTTCTCTTGGACCAATGTGACGTAAAGCAAAAGCGTTTGTGTTCATTTAAGTTGTGTTGTTAGTTTTTCTTTTTTTTTAATTGAAAAACATGAATTAAAGTTGCTTTTTTAATGATTGCAAAATTAATAAAATCTAACAGTATTACTTAGTTAAAAATTGAAAGTTTTTAACCAAACAAGCGCTTTATTAACAGATTTGTTATTTTTGTTTAATGAAGATCGTTAAAAAGCTTTTAGATTTTTATATAAATAGCAGCATTCACGTGGCTTTAGCTGTGTATGCGCTAAGCTGGATTACTTTAACAAAATTTGGCTTAAATTATGATGAGAATGTGCTGTATTTTAACTTTTATGCGACTATTACAGGTTACAATTTTGTTAAGTATTTTGGTGTTGCAAAATGGCACCATCGTAGCTTGACTAAAGCGTTAAAAATCATTCAAGTTTTTTCGTTAATTTGTTTTGCGTTCCTCTTTTATTATGCCTTTCAATTACAAACTAAGCTTTTGCTACTGATTACTGTTTTAGGTGTTATTACTTTTTTTTATGCAATTCCTTTTTTGCCAAATCATTTGTATTTAGACAAACAACAAAATTTAAGAGATATAAGTGGCGTTAAAGTATATGTTATTGCTTTGGTATGGAGTGGTGTAACCGTTTTAATTCCGTTATTAAATAATGACTATGTAATTAATACAAATGTTATCATTACATTATTTCAAAACTTTGTATTTGTAATGGTTTTAATGTTGCCTTTTGAAATACGAGATTTAGGATATGACAGTTTAAAGTTGGCAACAATTCCTCAGAAAATAGGTGTGAAGTGGACTAAAATAATAGGTTTGGTGCTACTAGTTATTTTTTGTTTATCAGGGTTTTTTATAGATAAGACAATGTCTTACTACTTTAGTTCTCAAATTTTAATAAGTTTAATTTTAGGACTGTTATTAGTTTTTGCACACAAAAAAAGAAGCCCATATTACGCTTCTTTTTTTGTTGAGTCAGTGCCAGTAATTTGGGTGTTATTGATGCTTTTGTAGTTCTTTTTCAAAAGCCGATTTTAATGATTGTTTATCACTAGCTTTTAAATTTTCAGGTTTATGCTTAATAATTTTACTTAATTTAACGTTATTTTTTGTGTATTTTCTACATGCAGAACAAAAAGCTAAATGAATATTTAGTTTAATTTGTTCCCAAAGAGTTGCCTCTTTATATTGTGTTTTGTCACAGGTGTGATTTGCTTCGTCGCAAGATGTAAATATTTTACTCATAATTTTAAAACCAGTTTTTTTCTAGGCAACTCGCCATAGAAACTCGTGCTCTATGAATGATTACCCATAGGTTAGACGCAGTAATATTTAATTCATTACAAATTGTTTCGGTTTCATAATTTAAAATGGTTTTCATTTCAAATATTTTAGCTTGCTTTTCTGGTAATTTAGATAAGCATTTTTGAATAGCAGTTCCGAGTTCTGTATTTTCTATTGTGTCTTCAGCTGTTTTGTCGTAAGGGTCTGCAACACGTTCTTCTAGCCAATCGCCTTCAGATTCTGTGTCACTATTGTAAGACATTCTAACTTCAGCTTTACCTTTTTTAGAATTAATTTTACGATAGTGATCTATGATTTTTCGTTTTAAAATAGAAACTAACCACGTACGTTCGCTAGCTTCTCCTTTAAAATTTTTCATGGATTTTAAACCAGCTAAAAAAGTTTCAGACACCAAGTCTTGTGCAATTGCTCTATCACTTACACGAGTTATCGTGTAGTTAAATAGAAAGTCACTGTACAAATCTATCCACTTATTAGGGTCTATTTTGTGTTTTGGCATAAATTATTTATTTCTTTTTCAGAATCAAAAATAAGCTAAAAAAAACGAATATTCTAATTACAAATTAAATAGGGATTATTTACTACAACTAATTATATAGTAACCAAAACTTTTCATATGTAATCCAGAAAGTAAGGCGTAAAAAGAGCCTTTAAGATTATGTAGACTTTCTTTTTTAAAACCATTACCATTAAATACGTTTTTTAAAAAGAAACCAATAATAGCAAATGGTACATGTAGTACAGAAGGAGCAACTCTAAATGAAGCATCTTCAAATTTTATAGTTTTAAAACCAACTTCTTTTAGCTTTTTTATCATGTTGTCTTTAGTTTCTATACGCTCTAAACTCCAATGGTTACATAGTTTTTTGTAAGCATAATTGCTTCCTAGGCATAATTCAGTTTCGTCTTTTTTTAAAAAGGCATCAGCAATAACTAATTTGCCTCCTGATTTTAACACACGAAAAGCTTCTTTTAAAGACGCTTTACTATGTCCAGAATGGCAAAAGCTTTCTATAGCTAAAGCAGTGTCAAAACTATTAGATTTAAAAGAGGTGTTGTCGTAGTTTTCTTTTAGAATAGTACCTTTTAGACCTTTTAATAGTTTGTTTCCTTTTTTTACCTGAAAATCAGAAAGTGTCACGCCAAAAGCAGTTACGTTTTTATATTTTTTAATAGCATAACGCATAGATCCACCCATACCACAACCCATATCTATTAGGGTTGTTTTATTATTTTTATAATTAAAACGACTGATGGCTTGATTGGTCATCTCGTTAAGCATAGCATCTCTTTTAAAAGGATTGGTTTTAAATGGAATAAAATAGCCAAAGTGCATATTAAAATCTTTACTCCAAAACTCATAATCTTCAGTAGCTTCATTATAGAAGTCTACCATTTCTATTCTGTTTTTTTCTGAGTGTTGTATTTGAGTTGTAAGTGTAGTTTCCATGATGTTAAAGATTAAAGAATTGAATTATCTGTATAAAGGTTTTCAAAATTCTAGATTAATATTTCTTTTTAGCATGTATTATTTCAAAAAGATCTAGATATCTTTTATGTTCTATAATTTGTATTTTTTCATTAATTATATTCAGTTTTAATTGATTCATGTTTATATGATTTTTGACATAAGGAAATAATACTTTAAATTGTTTACCACAGATATTTGGTACAAATACATCTAAATAAAACTTAGCTATTTTAAAATTAAATGCCCTCTTAGGTTTTACTAATTCTAACAAAAGTATTTCTCCATTTGGTTTTAACATATCACTTATCTGCTTTGTAAATAAATTAAGTTTTTCAGGTTCAATTGTTTTAATACCAAATGAACATAATATAATATCGAAAGATTTTGAATTGTGATTTACTTTAAAAAAGTCATTCTCAATTTGATTTATGATCTTATTTTTATGTTTTGATTTTGCAGCTTCATTCATTTTACTAGCAAAATCTATAGTTGTTATTTTTGTGTTTTTTTGATTTATATATTTTAAATTTTCTCCTTTACCACTCATGATATCAAGGACAGATTTATTTTCTAAATTTTTAATCTTTTTTATGAGTTTACGTCTCATGAAATTTGTGATGAAAAAGGAAGCATACTCATTAGTAATATAAGATTCACTTAATTTATTGAAGTATTCTTTTAAATCAATTTTAGTTAACATATTTGCTTTTTATTGAGTTTAGTACATGTAATTGCATTTGATCAATAATATAATTCGACCATAATTTCCAATACCATTTTGGAGCTATTTTGTAACTATACGAAGTGGTTGCTTTTATTTTTGTTAAATTATTACCTATATCTTCTAATTGTATTTTACCAAAATGCACGAAAAAATAATTATGCAAGTGTTTAGCATCAATTGAGTTGTAGGGAGAAAGCTCTCGCATTGGTATTGTTTGCTCTTTTGGCTTAAAAGTAATAGACTTATTATTTTTAAATTCTGTTATTTCTAAAACAATGGTGTCATTGTTTGTAATGCAATTATAGTTTAACTCATTATTTTTCTTTTTTAAAGCTATAGATTTAGGGTAAGAAATACCTTCTTTAAATAATCTATTAGTTGTATTTGTAAACGTTATCTCAGTAGATAGATCATTCCAAATAGCATCTTTATATGTGTTTATTATAACTTCTGAAGTTACTTCTTCTTGTATAGGTACTGTGTAACTATCATAAATGTATGTGGTTGGATTAAATATAACCAAGAAAATAAGTGAATTTCGTTGTGTTGATTTGTCTGCATTTGCAATAAATAAGCCAAGCATATAAGATATTGTCATTGGTATGACCAAAAAAGGGTAAGCCATTATTACACAAATAAACCCTTCTAAACCAATAGCTATTAAAAGACCACTTAACATAAGTATGATAGCATTTACTTTAAGAAAAGCATACAAACCTGATTTAAGTTTAGAGTTAGGTGCATCAGTATATTTTCTGTCATAACCTATTAAGAAGGTTATAGTACTTGGAATTGCAAAAAATAAAGCAGCTCCATATTCTCCTTTTTCTATTAAGACAAACCAAATAATAACTAATAGAACAACCAACGTTGTCAATAAATAAGGGTGTTTTTTTAATAAATTCATAATTATAGTTTTTATTAAAGTTTCAGAAAACTTTGAAACTTTGCTTTAAATTTTTTTATTTAAACAGTTTTAATATAGATTTAGTAATCCAGTTTTGCTTTTGGTTAACTAATTTATTAATCATAGAGTCCATAGTTTCGGTTAGCTCATGTAAGGCTTTTGTTTGTTTAATTAATTCTTTAGTTTTTGTAGTTCCGTCGTCCTTGATAGTAGAGACTTCATTTAAGATTTTAACTACAGGTTTAATTTCTCTTCGGCTACGTTCTACAGCTACAATTCTAGCTAGTTCTTGTACGTCTTTTTCTGTTGTAAAGTACTCTTTACGCTCGCCAGCAATGGAGGTTTTAGTTACAATACCCCAATCCATTAATTGTCTTAAATTCATGCTTGTATTACCTCTAGAGATTTTAAGGTCTTCCATAACCTCTTCCATAGATAAGGGTTTGGTAGAGATAAAAAGTAAGGCTTGTATTTGTGCCATAGCTTTGTTTATACCCCAAAGAGAACCTAAACTTCCCCATGTACTTATAAACTTTTCTTTTGCTTCCTGATATTCCATATGCAAATATAATTATATATTTTGAACTTTCAGTAATTACTGAAAGTTTATTTTTTAAAAATAAAAAAGTCATTCAGAGTGTAACGAAGAATCTAATGTTTAAGCTTAGATTCTTCTCTACGTTCTGAATGACATAGTTAAAATATTTAATAAGTTACTTTATCAATCCAGCACGTTTCAATAACGCTTCTGGTTTAGGTTCTTGACCTCTAAAGCGTTTGTAAAGTGTCATTGGGTTTTCTGTCCCACCTTGCGATAAGACGTGATCTTTAAATTTTGAAGCCACTTGTTTGTTAAAGATTCCTTTTTCTTTAAAGTATTCAAATGCATCTGCATCTAATACTTCTGCCCATTTATAACTGTAATATCCAGAAGAATATCCACCTTGAAAAATGTGTGCAAAAGCAGTACTCATACAGTTTTTTGAAACATCAGGAAATAATGAGGTGTCTTTAAAAACGTTGCTTTCATGCGTTTTTACAGCTTCTATATTTGAAGGGTCAATACCATGCCAACTCATATCTAATAGACCAAAGCTAATTTGTCTTAAGGTTTGCATGCCTTCATGAAAGCTTGCGCTTTCTTTTATTTTTTCTACTAACTCCATTGGAATAACTTCATTTGTCTCATAATGTTTTGCAAATAACTCTAAAGCTTCTTTTTCATAACACCAGTTTTCTAAAACTTGACTAGGAAGTTCTACAAAATCCCAAAAGACACTTGTACCAGATAAACTTGGGTAAGTTGTATTAGCTAACATACCATGTAAAGCATGACCAAATTCATGAAACAATGTAGTGACCTCATTAAACGTTAATAAAGACGGTTTGCTATTGGTAGGCTTTGTAAAGTTGCACACTATAGAAACATGTGGACGTTCTTGGTGTCCCTCTTTTATATATTGTGATTTATAAGACGTCATCCAGGCACCATTTCGTTTTCCAGATCTAGGAAAAAAGTCTGCGTAAAAAATGGATACCAGCTCATTTTTTTCGTCTAAAACCTCGTAAGTCATAACGTCTTTATGATACTTATCAATAGTATTTATGCTTTTAAACTGAAGTCCAAATAACTTGTTAGCAACCATAAAAGCACCATCAATTACTTTTTCTAACTGAAAGTAGGGCTTTAATTGTTCGTCATCTAAATTGAATAATTTTTGCTTTAGTTTTTCAGAGTAGTAAGCCGAATCCCATTTTTCTAATTGGTCAATGCCATCTAATTCTTTTGCAAAATCTTGAAGATTTGCAAATTCGCGTTCTGCAGCAGGTTTTGCTTTTTCTAATAATTCGTTTAAAAAAGAAGTTACTTTTTCTGGCGTTTGTGCCATACGTTCTTCCAAAACAAAATGTGCGTGTGTTTTATAGCCTAATAATTGTGCACGTTGGAAGCGGAGTTTTGCAATTTTTAACACATTATTTTGATTATCTAAGGCGTCGTTATTAAATCCTTTTGCACCAGAAGCTAGCGCTAATTTTTTACGTAGTTCTCTGTTGTCTGCATAAGTCATAATAGGAATATAACTAGGGTAATCCAACGTAATTAACCATCCTTTTTTGTCTTTAGATTCTGCTAACTGTTTGGCAGCTTCCATAGCGCCTTCGGGTAAACCGGTTAAATCTTCTATGTTAGTAATTAATAGCTCAAAGGTGTTGGTTTCTGCCAAAAGATTTTCGCCAAACTTTAATTTAAGTGTTGCTAATTGTTTGTCTATAGCGCGTAACTTATGTTTTTTATCTTCATTTAAGTTTGCACCATTTCTAGAAAAACTTTTATATTTTTTGTCAAGTAATGTATTTTGTTCTGTATTTAAGTCGAACATTTCTTTATTATCAAAAACATGCTTTACACGTTTAAATAAACCTTCATTTAAAGTGACATCATTACCAAATTCGGTTAAAATTGGAGAAATGTCTTGCGCAATTTTCTGGATTTCGTCATTGGTCTCTGCCGAGTTTAAATTGAAAAAAATACTTGTTACACGATCCAATTGCTGGCCAGTATACTCTAAAGCTTCTATTGTGTTTTTAAAAGTAGGTGTATTTTTATTATTTACTATAACATCAATCTCTTTTTTAGTGTCTTCAATTAAACTAGTAATTGCAGGCTTAAAAAAGTTGTTTTTTATAGATTGAAATGGCGCAGTATTGTATTTCGTAATAAAAGGTTTTAGTAGTATGCTCATTGATAACGTTTTAGTAATTTTTGATGTTAAAATTAGCACTTTTATTGTTTTTAAGTAGTTAATTTCACTACTTTCGTATTGATTTTTCTCGTGAGCTGGTTACTCACTTAAAAATTATTGATTAATAGCGATAAAAAGCCTCAGTTTATTCTGAGGCTTTTTTTTGTTTAAAATTTTAGTATTCAGTTGCTTTTTTAAATATAAATAACGGTTTAGTTTATTAAAATTTTTATAGATTTTGAAAAATAGATTTATAAATATAAGAAACACTTTATAAAGGAAGTAAGAGTGCGTATTAAAACTCGCACAACTAGAACACACTAAAAACCTTGAAACAATTTTGAGCCTTTTGAATGCTTAATCACATGTTAACGATTAAATAAGCGTTTTATCGATTACTCTTTTTTTTTGACCTAAATAATTTTGAATAAGTAAGATTAGTGAGATATTTGTCTAAGTTTTTTTGATGTGAGTAAAATCATATATAGAAAGATTAATAGCGATAGAGAGCCCAGGAGACTGGGCTTTCTTATTTTATACTATTTTAGTTTCT
>JALZUT010000147.1 GCA_023300575.1 Olleya sp. | reverse complement strand
CATTTATTTTTACCGCTTTTTGATATTGATAATGTGGCTTACTTCTATGATTTAAATACCAAATTAAGCTATCAAATAAACAAAAAAAACAATATTTACCTGTCCGGTTATTTTGGTCGTGATGTCTTTAGAATTGCAGAAAGTTTTGACAATACCTACGGAAACACAATTGTAAATCTAAGATGGAATCATCTATTTTCTGATAAACTATTTTCTAATATGTCATTAATTTATTCAGATTATTTTTACGGATTAAACCTTGATTTTGTCGAATTTGACTGGAATTCTGGTATCCAGAATTTTAATTTTAAATATGACTTCAAGCATTACATCTCAGATGATTTTAAACTTCAGTATGGTTTAAATAGTATTTATTACAAGTTCAACCCTGGAGACATTAAACCATCAACTACAACTTCAGGAATAAATCCTTTTAAATTAATTGATAAATATGCTTTTGAAAATGCTGTTTATTTAGAAGCAGAGCATAAAATAAATGATAAATTATCATTAGGTTATGGTTTGCGTTTAAGTTCTTTTAAGCGTTTAGGTCAAGACCAACTTAATGTTTATGATAATAATCAAGCTGTAATTTTTAATGATGATTTTCAGATTTACCAAGAAGCAGAACCTATAGCCACAGAAACGTTTGAAAGAAGTGACATTATAGCTTCATTTGCAAATTTAGAACCTAGATTTTCGTTAGCGTATCAACTTAATAAAAATTCGTCTGTAAAAACCAGCTATAACCGCATAACTCAATATTTGCATTTACTGTCAAATACATCATCTCCAACCCCTTTAGATGTTTGGACACCAAGCGGAAAGTTTGTACAACCTCAATTATTGGATCAATTTGCAATTGGATATTTTAGAAGCATAAATGACGACAACTACTCTCTAGAAATTGAAAGTTTTTATAAAACCATAGAAAACAGAATAGATTATATAGATGGTGCAAATTTAATAGCTAATAATGCAATAGAACAAGTTATTTTAAATGGTGAAGCTAGAGCTTACGGATTGGAAGTGTTATTAAAGAAAAACCAAGGTCGTTTAAAAGGATGGTTGGCTTATACCTTGTCAAAATCAGAACAAAGAACACCAGGACGTACTCCAAATGAAATCGGAATAAACAATGGTAATTGGTACAATACACCATACGATAAAACACACGATATTTCTATTACAGCAAGTTATGATTATGACCAAAAATGGAAATTTAATGCCAATTTCTTATTCCAAACAGGTCAACCTACAACTTATCCTAATAGTCAATACTTATATAACGGTATCAGTATACCTAATTTTAGTAATCGTAACGCAGAAAGATTACCAAGTTATCATCGTTTAGATTTCTCAGCAAATTACACACCAAAACCAAACAAAAAAGAAGGTTGGCAAAAATACTGGGTATTTAGTGTTTACAACGCTTACAACCGTCTTAATGCAGCATCAATAAGCTTTGGCGAGGATATAGAAACCGGAACAAATGAAGCAACAAGATTTGCTATATTTGGTATAATACCATCTGTATCTTATAATTTTAAATTTTAGTGAAATGAATTTTTTCAAGAAAACAATATACATATTTACACTAATAACACTCTTTAATTGCGAAGATGTCATTGATTTAAAAGTCCCTACTTCGGATCCAAAACTGGTAATTGAAGCGTCTTTAAATTGGTTTAATGATACTACAGGAAACGAACAAGAAATACGCCTATCCTTGACAGCACCATTCTTTGATGATCAAGTTCCTCCTGCAAATAATGCAAACATAATGGTATCAGATACTAATAATAATACTTTTATTTTTACAGAAGAAGGTAATACAGGTGTGTATAAAACATCAGAATTTATTCCTGTTATAGATCAAGAATACACTTTAAATATAGATTATCAAACTGAAACTTATATAGGAACAGAAATTCTTAAATCTGTAACACCAATAGACAATATAGAACAAAATAATGAAGGTGGATTTGGAGCTGACGAAATAGAGATTAAAGCATTTTACTCAGATCCAGCAAATGTAGAAAACTATTATTTTTTCGAATTCAGAAATAATTTTCAAACAGTACCAACAATAGAAGTATATGAAGACCGGTTTACTAATGGTAATCAAACTTTTGCATTTTATTCAGACGAAGATTTAGTTTCTGGTCATCAATTAACAATTAACAATTTTGGAGTTTCAGAGCAATTCTACCAGTTTATGTTTTTATTAGTTCAACAGACTGGTCAAGATGCTGGCGGACCATTTCAAACACAACCAGCTACAGTTAGAGGTAATTGTGTTAACATAACAAATCCAGATAATTTCCCTTTAGGTTATTTTAGAGTATCACAAGCCAATACATTTAATTATATTGTACAGTAATTTTTGGGCGTTACCACAAGGGTCACGCTTTCGGCAGTCGCTCTCTACGAGGAGCTTCAACAAATGCCTCAATCGCTAACGCAAAATAGAACTAACATTAAAATATGAATTTCATAAAAACAACCGAAGAAGAATCGAGATATAATCATTTAGAAAAAATGAGTATATCAGAAATTCTAAAAAATATAAATACCGAAGACAAAACTGTCCCTTTAGCTGTAGAAAAGGCACTACCACAGATAGGAAATTTAGTTAATCAAATAGTAGAAAAACTGAAAAATGGAGGTCGTTTAATATATATAGGAGCAGGAACTAGTGGAAGGTTAGGAATTATAGATGCATCAGAATGTCCTCCTACATTTGGTGTCGCATTTGATTTGGTTTTAGGTTTAATAGCAGGTGGTGACAAGGCTATTAGAAAAGCTGTAGAATTTGCTGAAGATTCCACGACTCAGGGTTGGCTTGACTTACAGGATAATAATATATCCAATAAAGATGTTGTTATTGGTATTGCGGCTTCAGGAACTACGCCATATGTAATTTCTGCATTAAAAAAATGTAATGAAAATAATATTATTACGGGATGTATTACATGTAATAAAAATAGTCCTTTAGGTAATGTATCAAAATACCCAATAGAAGTGGTTGTAGGACCAGAGTTTGTCACCGGAAGCTCTAGGATGAAAGCTGGAACAGCACAAAAACTAGTGCTTAATATGATTTCTACTTCTACTATGATTAAAATTGAAAAAATAAAAGGAAATAAAATGGTAGATATGCAACTAAGTAATAATAAATTAGTCGACAGAGGTATTAAAATGATAATATCAGAAATAAAAGTATCAGAAAATCAAGCTAAATTATTATTAGAAAAATATAATAATGTTAGAACTGCAATAAAAAATTATAAAAATGAAAACTAAATCTACAGATAGAGACATACTATTCAAAGGGATAAAGCAAATGTTAATTGCTTTAGTACTTATGTTTACAGGTCCAACTCTACTTCATATTATCTTAAGTAATAGAGATAAGACATTTTACATAATTCTTTTAATAGTAGCAATAATTATATGCAGTTTAGCAATATTTTTTGCTTTTAAAGGAATTAATACAATACTAAACAGCTTATTTAAGAGTAATAAAACTAGATAGAAAGCTTAGAGGTAGTTGGATTATAACCTAAATCTTCAATATTAGTACTGATTTTAAGACTATCCATTATATAACTAATAATGGCATAATGATGTATCGTATGACTATTCGCTTGAGCTAATAAAGAAGGAAAACTATACTCTATTTCTAATTTCCCTAATCCTAAATCATCAATTACATTCAATCGGTAATTAATTGATTCATTTATAATCTTCAGTTTAGAAATTATAGTAGTAAAACTTAATATAGCAACGTCACAATTACTCTCTATAGAATTATTTCTTTTTCTAGCAGTTAAATCTACAAGTTTACTACTATATCCATCCAGTATACAATCATAAAAATCATGAATATGTCTTAAATGAGAACCAATGCTAGAATAATATGGAGAAACACTACAATTACATAGTTCATAATTACTCAATTCATTTAAAATCTGTATTGATTTAGTTAAAGTAAAGATGTTTGCTTTTATAATTTCTTTCATTTTACTAAAATAAGTATTAAAAATTAAAAGTAAAATTCTTATTTAAGAAATTTTAAAATAATAAAGTAATTAAGTCATATCAAGTTTTAACAAAAACTCTAAAAAAGGGAGTATTCATTATGCTTTTTTTTACAAATATGCAAAAGTAAAAAGATGTC
>JALZUT010000146.1 GCA_023300575.1 Olleya sp. | reverse complement strand
TTTTTAATGTTTTCAATTAATCTATAAATTTTCCTAAACCAAATCTTCGTAACATCTTTTTTTCAAATTCCCAAAAGAATTTGTATTGTCCAAAAAGCCATCCAAAACTTACCAATAATATTTGGTAAAATATTAGCCCAATGATAATATATAATACCCAATATACGAAGATATTTAAGTTTTCTTTAGTAATTCCAATTGCTTTTATAATAGGTTTCCCTATAAATACAGATGAAGATCCTGTTAAAGCAAAAACTGTAAAAATGCGAATCATTTCCCATCGGTAAGTGACTTTCCATTTGTTTTCTAGTTTTTTAAATAAAAACAAAGTGATTTTTAATAACACAAAAGTGATAACTAATGCCAAAACAACTGTGATTATCAAATTTTCTGAAACAAATAATTTAGCCAATTTAAAGCTAGAGTAGATTAGTGCTGCAAATCCTATTAGTGGGAATATTAATTGCCAATCATGTTGAATTTGCCAATTTTTTTTAAAGTTTTTCATTACAATTTTTAATAATTGCAAAGGTATTAAAAGTCCTTTAAAAAGTTGGCACACGACCACCTAAAAGATTTTGTCTGTATTGGTTTTGAAAGTAAATAAAGTAGTTGTATAATTTATAATTAACATCGTAGCCATAATCTATTCTAGAGTTGTAATCTATTTGCAACTCGTATAAATTAGGGTTAAACTGTTGTGGTTGTAATACGCGTTGATTCCAAGCGTTAACATAAAATATATTTTTATTTTCTAGGTATTGCTGACTGTAATATCCTTTTTGTCTAGCAGTACTAATTAACCAAGTATTAAAACCAGGTTCAATAATGATGATGTCATACTCGGACTCTTCACTAGATAGTGTAATAGTGTCACCAACTTGAGCAATAGGTTTATCTGTTTTGACTGTTTTTTTAGATGAATTACAGCTAAATGCTATCATCACAATAAACAGAATTAGACTTAGATTTTTCATAACTATTTTGATTTTATTAAAAATACAAAAAATTAAACTGTCAAAAAACAAGGTAGAGCCTTAGCTTAAATTTATGTGGATTTTATTATTAATTTATTATTTCAGAAAAAAATTAAATATTTCACAGACCTAATTAGGTCTGTTTATTTAATTCTAAATTATTTTGACATGTCAAATAACCAATAAAATAAAGTGTTTTAAAATCAATAATGAGTGATTGGTACTTTTGGGTGAGTTAACTTGTTTAGTTAATTAGTTAGAATACAAAAAAACTTTATTGCTTACATTAATACAACTTTCTAAAAAAAAGGTCAAACCAAAGTTTGACCTTTTATATTATTTTGTGGATACATTATTATTTTCCAAAAAGACCACCTAGTAAACTACCAAGTCCACCTTTACTGCTAGATCCTCCAAGAACCATTCCTGCAACATCATCTATAATACTGCCATCACCATCACTATCTAACATTTTTTCTAGAAAAGATTGTTCTTTAGTTACAGCGCCTTGTTGGCTTGCACCACCAAGTAAACCACCTAATAAACCGCCAATTCCACTAGAAGAACTTACGTTATTTTGACTTGCTTGTTTACCTAAAAGACCCATTAAAATTGGCGCAGCCATTTTTAAAATAGTACCTACTGAGCTAGTATCAACACCTGCTTTTTGTCCTAAAACTTGAGCAACGTTATCTCTTTTAGACCCTAAAATGTGACCTAATATTTTATCTCCATCATTAGTCACTTCTTCGTTAACTCCACCACTAAAAAGACCACCTAAATTGTCTAGGATATTTCCATTGTGCTTTCCTTGTATAGCTCCTAAAATTCCTTCAGCTCCTTCTGGAGTTGAAGCGTTACGCTCCAATGCTTTCATTAATACTGGTAAAGCCATAGTTAAAACGCTACTTGTTTTATCTTGATCAGTTCCTGTAGAACCAGAAACACCACTAATAATTGTTTTTCCTAAATCTGAATTTAATAAGTCAAAAATACCTGCCATTTGTTTGTTTTTTATAGTTTAAGTTAAAAATTTGTATTGGTAAGTTACATAAAAAAAACCTCAACTGGTTGTTAAGGCTTTTAATTATTTTTTTTAACAGACATAAAAACCTATTAAACGTGCTATTTAATCGTTTAAAAGCAAGCTTTTAATTTGTGTAGCTAATTCTGTACCAATTCTGTCTTGTGCTTCATTTGTAGCAGCTCCAATATGAGGTGTTAACGATATTCTTCCATTCATTAACAATTGTACAGCTGGAGTTGGTTCATTTTGAAATGTATCCAAACCAGCAAATGCAAGTTTACCACTTTCTAGAGCATTTACTAATTCTACTTCATTAACAACTCCACCACGTGCAGCATTAATAATAGAAGAACCATCTTTCATTAAATCAAATTCTGCTTTACCTATAACGTAATCTTTTTGAGCAGGAACATGAAGTGTAACAAAGTCTGATTGTTTTAAAACGTCTTCCATAGATTGTGTTGCAATGTTAAACTTAACTGCTTGTCCATCGAAAAAATCAACACTAACTTCTGCGTTTTCGATAAATTTATCTGCAGCAATCACATTCATACCAACACCTAAACCTATTTTAGCAACTTCTTGTCCTATACGACCAAAGCCAATAACACCAAGTGTTTTGCCTCTTAATTCAATTCCTTTAGCATAGTTTTTCTTTAGTTTTTTAAACTGAGAATCGCCTTCTAAAGGCATGCTGCGATTAGCATCATGTAAAAAACGCACACCACCATAAAGGTGAGCAAAAACCAATTCGGCTACCGATTGAGAGGAAGCTGCAGGTGTATTGATTACGTGTAATCCTTTTTCTCGAGCATAGGCTACATCTATATTATCCATACCAACACCACCACGTCCAATAATTTTTAGATTTGGACAGGCATCTACTAACTCTTTTCTTGCTGTAGTTGCGCTACGTACTAATAATACCGAAATATCATTTTCGTTTATATACTTGATTAGTTGTTCTTGTGCAACTGTTGTTGTACTTACTTCAAATCCAGCAGCTTCTAAAGCTTCTATACCACTATTTGAAATTCCGTCGTTTGCTAATACTTTCATTGAAAAACTTGTTTTTCATTCTCTCGAAGGAGAGAATCTTTTGTTTATTTCCGCGTAAGCGAAAACTTAATTATTTTAATTAAAAAATTTGAGTTAACAATTCATAACTTAAAAGCATTACACTTTTTACTTCTTTTTAAGCCTTACTTTCTAATTCACTCATGATTTCTACAAGTACTTTAACGCTATCTAGACTTAGTGCATTATACATACTTGCTCTATAACCACCAACACTTCTATGTCCATTTAAACCATTAACACCTTGTTCTTTTAACATCGTTTCAAAGGTTTCTTTTAGATTTTCGTTTTCTAAAGTAAAAGTTGCATTCATCATAGAACGGTCTTCATTAGCTGCAAAACCTTTAAATAATGGGTTTAAATCAATTTCAGAATATATTAAAGTTGCTTTCTTTTCGTTTTCTTTTTCTATTGCTGCTATTCCGCCTAAATCTTTTAACCATTTCATGGTTAGCATAGATGTGTAAACTGCAAAAACAGGAGGTGTATTAAACATACTACCTTTATCAATGTGTACTTTGTAATCTAACATTGAAGGTATTTTACGAGATACTTTTCCTAAAAGGTCTTCTTTAACAATGACTAGAGTAGTCCCAGCTGGTCCCATATTTTTTTGAGCTCCAGCATAAATAAGATCAAATTTTGAAAAATCTAAGCTACGAGAGAATATATCCGAACTCATATCGCATACCATAGGTATTGGTGAGTCTGGAAATGTCTTCATTTGCGTTCCAAAAATAGTATTGTTTGATGTGCAATGAAAGTAATCATGATCTTCAGGGATTTGAAATCCTTTTGGAATATAATTAAAATTAGCTTCTTTAGACGAAGCTACTTCTACTATGTCGTCATATATTTTTGCTTCTTTAATAGCTTTATCAGACCAAGTACCTGTATTTAAATATGCAGCTCTTTTTTCTAAAAGATTTTGAGCTACCATTAGAAATTGCATACTTGCGCCACCTTGTAAGAATAATGCCTTATAACCTTTACCTTCTAGATCTAGCAACTCTAAAGCTAACGATCTAGCTTGTTCCATAACATCTACAAATGCTTTACTTCTGTGCGAAATCTCTATAAGAGACAATCCGTTATCAAAATCTAATAGCGCTTGTGAGGCTTTTAAAAGTACTTCTTTTGGTAATACGCATGGTCCTGCGCTAAAATTATGTCTTTGCATGAGTGTAGTTGTTATTGGCTCACAAAGGTCTTAATTTAGTAATTATAAATAGTTAAGAATTTAATAATTTATCAACTAAATTTTTAACAAAAATGCAATAGTGTCTATATTATCTGCATAATCGTAAAGTTCTGGTTTTTGGGTTTTTCCAAAAGGCACTTCAGTATCAGTAAATCCATCAGCAACAATACATTGTATTAAATCGTGGTCTGTTTCTGTTTTAATTTTAAGTGTTTCTATGTTCTCATAATATTCGTAAAACAGTGTCGCAATTGGCGAAGCGTAACTTTGGTCTTCTTTGATCATTAAAAAACCGTTTTCTAGCATATCAAATTCACTCATTAAATATACAGCTTTATTATAGTCGTAATTATTAGCGTATTTGTTTTCATGTATAATGTCTTTCCATTTATACATAGCTTTAAAAAAACCTTCAAAATTATAATCTTTAGGAATAAACATTTTACTAACATTTCTACATCCTAAACCATAATATCTAAACATATCTTCAGATAATGCTTCAAGTTGCTCAGAGGTTTCGTTTCCTGTTAAAATGGCTACCGAATTTCTATTCTTTCTAATAATAGAAGGTTTGTTTTTAAAATAGTACTCAAAATAACGTGCTGTATTATTACTGCCAGTTGCTATTACTGCATCAAAACTGTCTAGTTTTTTTTCTGTAAATTTTATTTTTCCTTTAAAATTAGGTTCGGTATATTCTAAATATTTACCTAAAAAAGGTAGTAATTGCTTATCGTTAGAGGACTGTTTAACTAATACAGAATGTCCAGAAAGTAAGACACATAATAAGTCATGAAACCCAACAAGTGGGATGTTTCCTGCCATTATTATAGCGACTTGCTTTGGTGAAACGTCTTCAAAATTGTATGAGCTTAGCCAGTTTTCAAGATTCTCTTTTGTAAGTGATTTGATCCAGCCTTCAATAGCAAATAAGATATTATCTTCTTTAAACCATCCATTATGTTCTTTTGCTATTTTTATCTGATGCTTAAATCCATCAAAAAACAAATCATTGTGTTCAATGTTTTCTTTTTTATCAATTCCTTTAGAAGAAAATTGACTTAAAAATTGTCCTAATTTTGCAAAAGCGTTAATTCTTTCTTGTAAATGCATTCTGTATTTGGTTATGAATTGTTTTGGCTCTATTTTTGCAAAGCAAAGTTAAGTAAACGAAAAAGAATTATTACACTATGGCAATTATTATAACAGACGAATGTATAAATTGTGGTGCTTGCGAGCCAGAATGCCCAAACACTGCTATTTATGAAGGTGCTGATGACTGGAGGTATAAAGATGGAACAAGTTTAGATGGTAAATTAGTTTTGCCTAACGGAAAATCTGTAAATGCAGATGAAGCGCAAGAACCAGTTAGTGATGAGATTTATTATATTGTACCTGATAAATGTACAGAATGTGTTGGGTTTCATGAAGAACCACAATGTGCAGCAGTTTGTCCTGTAGATTGTTGTGTGCCAGATGACGCTAATGTAGAAAGTCAAGAGACACTTTTAGGAAAGCAAAAGTTTATGCATCCTGATGGATAGATAAATTAGCAATATAAGTTAAACTAAAAAACCACCTTAAATAAGGCGGTTTTTTGTTTTATAATAGTCAGGTTTTACAAATTTAAAATCGGTAACGTACTCCTAGTGCAATATCAAAATCTAAATCATTACTAAAATCTCCAAAACCTAATTCTGGTCTAAAGTCTAAAGATACTAGTAAAGGAATATCAAAATTATATTCTACACCTATATCTCCAGCTGCAAAGAAAAAAGTTTCGTTATCGCTAATACCAAAAGCATCAAAACTATAACTACCTATTCCACCACCAGCTCCAGCATACCAGTTAAAATCACCATCTAACTGCCAAATCCATTGGTATAGTCCAGTAAGTTTAAATCCATCAAATCCACTACCAGAACGCCATCCTAAATCGGCTTCTAATCTATTATTATCACCTAAAGCGCGTTGGTAAGATATCTCGGCTCCAAATCCATCACTATCTCCTAAACGCAAACCAATTGCATTGTCCGAGATGTCTTGAGCTAAACTAAAAGTAGCAAATCCAAAAATTGCAATAGCTAACAAAAATTGTTTTTTCATAATATTTTAAGTTGTTTTAAGTTAGGTGAAATTAAGAATTAAACTTGAAATACGAAATATAACATCAAATGGTTGTAAATATTTAAAAACATCAGTTAAATTTGGATACTATTTAGTTTATGCAAAAAATTACGACATCTATTTTACAAAAATTAGCATCTAATTTAGATGGTACTTTGCATTTTGATAATCTACTTAAAACTTTATATGCAACAGATGCCTCAGTTTATAGGATGTTACCACTTGCTGTAGCTTATCCTAAAAATAGAGCAGATATCAAAAAGTTAATTGCGTTTGCTAAAACAAATAGAACGTCTTTAATACCAAGAACTGCAGGAACGTCTCTTGCTGGACAATGTGTTGGAACAGGAATAATAGTAGATGTTTCAAGATATTTTACTAAAATAATTACTTTTGATAAAGTCAATAAAACAGTAACTGTAGAACCAGGAATTGTACGTGATCAATTAAATAATTATCTAAAGCCTTTTGGGTTATTTTTTGGACCAAATACATCTACTTCTAATCGTTGTATGATAGGCGGAATGGTGGGTAATAATTCTTCCGGAACAACTTCAATTAAATACGGAGTCACTAGAGATAAGGTTTTAGCGTTACAAACTATTTTAAGCGATGGTAGCGAAGTTGTTTTTAAGGCTTTATCTGCTAAAGAATTACTGGATAAATTAAGTCAAGACAGTTTAGAAGCTAAAATATATAAACAATTACACACAGATTTATCTTCAGATTCTATTAAAGATGAAATAGAAACTCATTTTCCAAAACCCGAAATCCATAGAAGAAATACTGGTTATGCTGTAGATGATTTATTAAAAGATAAACATTTTAATATTTCAAAACTATTAACAGGAAGTGAAGGCACACTAGCTTTTACAACACAAATCACTTTACAATTAGATGATTTGCCACCTGCAAATCGCGTCATGGTAGCCATGCATTTTAAAACTATCGAAGCGTGTTTAAATGCAGTAAGACCTGTAATGATGCATGATTTGTTTACTTGTGAAATGATGGATAAAACCATTTTAGATTGCACAAAACACAACAAAACACAGCAAGAAAACCGTTATTTTATTGAAGGTAACCCTCAAGCTATTTTAATGTGCGAAGTCCGTTCTTCCTCTATTGAAGATGCCAAAAACAAAGCCAATGCGCTTATTGAAACAATTAGTAGTACAGGTCTTAGTTATGCTAATCCTATTTTAATTGAAAACGAAATTGATAAAGCAAATAATTTACGAAGCGCAGGTTTAGGATTACTTGGTAATATTATTGGCGACAAAAAAGCGGTTGCTTGTATTGAAGATACAGCAGTAGCTTTACCAGATTTAGCTAGTTATATTAAAGAGTTTACCGCTTTAATGAAAAGCTATAACCAAAATGTAGTCTATTATGCGCATGCTGGAGCTGGCGAGTTGCATTTACGTCCTATTTTAGATCTAAAAAAAACAGAGGATGTTAAGTTGTTTAGAAAAATCACAACAGATGTTGCGCATTTAGTTAAGAAGTATAAAGGCTCTTTTAGTGGTGAGCATGGCGATGGTATTGTAAGAGCAGAGTTTATTAAGTTAATGATTGGTGATAAAAATTACGCGTTACTAAAACGAATTAAATCCAGTTTTGATCCTGATAATATCTTTAATCCAGGAAAAATTGTAGAGGCATTTCCAATGGATAAGAACTTACGCTATCAAACAAATAGAGTAGAACCAGAGGTAGAAACTTTATTAGATTTTTCTGCGTCACAAGGTATTCTGCGTGAAGCAGAAAAATGTAATGGCTCTGGTGATTGTAGAAAATTACCTGAATTTGGTGGTACAATGTGTCCTAGTTATAGAGCAACAAGAGATGAAAAAGACACAACAAGAGCCCGTGCTAATGCGTTACGTGAGTATTTAACATCTAGCGAAAAAGCAAATAAATTTAATCACACCGAATTAAAAGAGGTATTCGATTTGTGTTTAAGCTGTAAAGCTTGTGCAAGTGAGTGTCCAAGTAGTGTGGATGTTGCCAGTTTAAAAGCAGAGTTTTTATACCAATATCAAAAAGAAAATGGTGTTTCAATTAGAACTAAAGTATTTGCTTATAACAATAAACTAAATCAATTTGGAAGACGTTTTAAAGGGGTAACTAACTTTGTGTTTTCAAACGGAATGACTTCAGCTTTAGCTAAAAAAAGTCTAGGTATTGCATCAAAACGAAGTCTACCATTGCTATCAAGTATAAGTTTATATAAGTATTATCAAAATTTTAATAATCAATTAGTTAAAGTAAATTTTATAAAAACAGTTTATGTGTTTAATGACGAGTTTACTAACCAATTAGATTCTCAAATAGGTCAGGATGCAATTCAATTATTAACCGCTTTAAATTATAAAGTTAAATTGATTAAAAATGCTGAATCAGGAAGAAGTTTTATTTCAAAAGGCTTATTGATTCAAGCTCAAAAAGTAGCTAATAAAAACATCGAGATTTATAAAGATTTAATTTCAGAATCTACACCATTAATTGGTATTGAGCCATCAGCAATTTTAACCTTTAAAGATGAGTATCCAAGATTAGTAAAAGATAAGATTTTAGCACAAAAAATAGCGAAACAGACTTTTTTAATTGAAGAGTTTATAAGTAGTGAGGTTGCAATTGGTAATATAAAATCATCACAATTTACTTCTAAAGTAAAGACAATTAAATTTCATGGTCATTGCCACCAAAAAGCGCAGAGCAACCAAATACATAGCTTTAATGTTTTAAACCTTCCAAAAAATTACAAAGTAACCTTAATACCAAGCGGTTGTTGTGGTATGGCTGGAAGTTTTGGTTACGAAAAAGAACATTATAAAGTCAGTATGCAAGTTGGAGAGCAAACTTTATTTCCTGCTATAAGAAAAGCGCCAGAAAGTACAGTTATTAGTGCAAATGGAACAAGTTGTAGACATCAAATAAAAGATGGAACGCAACGTGTAGCTTTGCATCCAATTACAATTTTAAGAAAAGCTTTATTGTAATCTAATTTATGCTATAGTCTGTTAAAACTTGTGTATTTGTTACAGACAAACTAGTTGGAAGCATATCTAAAGTAATTCCGGCTTGTTGTAATATAGAAACTGTTGTTGTATTTAAGGTGTAACCACTATCTGCTTCTGCAAATACTAAACCTATATCTTTTGCATAAAAGCTATCTACAGATAATATGTTTTGAGAATCAATTATAGAAACTACTTGTGTTATTCCAAAAAATGAAACTTCTGTTGTTACATTTAAGTTTAATGAAATATTAGCAGATGTAACTTCATTATAAGTTGTACCATTAGCAGTATACTCACTTAAATTCTCTAGTTGTGTACTTTGTAAAGTGTAATTAATTGTTATTGGAAAGTCTTGAAGGGTTTGTGTAAAAACACCACTTTTTTCAGATAATTGCGCATCAATAGCAGCTTCTGTATTGTACAAAAGTGCGTTTTCCAGCTCAATTTCAAAATCCAGACCATCTATAGGTAATCCAATAGTGCCATTAGCTGCTAAAGTTGTTTCTGTACGTGTTAATTGACCACTTGATAAGATACCACTCATAATGCCATTAGCAAAACCACCTTGGTTTACAGATAAAGTAAAACCAGTTGCAGACTGACTACTTACTATTAAAACGTCTTGACTATCTACTACTTGATTGTTGTCATTGTCTGTGTTTTCGACATCATAATCCCAAGAATTATCAATTGATAACGGAAAAAAATCACCTGTAAATTGCTGGTTGTCTAAAAGCGGAGAAGTGTCTGTAGATTCGTCAGAACAACTAATAAAAATTAAAGTTACAAGTGATAACGAAGTAAGTTTTAAAAATCTCATGGTTATATTATTTTTAACAAATAAAGACAAACTAATATAAAATATCAAATTAAAGGCTTTTCTTTTATTTTTTCATTTTAGTTTAATAGTAAAAATTAGGTTCTAAACAGTGTTTTTTTTTGTAATAAACTATTTTTTAGATATTTATAAATATATTCATATCAAAATTTTCAAGTTGTATATTATACAGTTTTGTTTGACTATTTATTATGTTTACATTAGCGTAAAGAATTAGAATATGGCTGGAAATTCCTACGGAAATTTATTTAAAGTAACCACTTTTGGAGAGTCTCATGGTGTTGCAATTGGAGGCGTTATTGATGGTTGTCCACCAGGAATCGAATTGGATTTTGATGCTATTCAAAACGAAATGAATAGACGTAAACCAGGACAATCTAAAATTGTAACACAACGAAAAGAACCTGATGAAGTTAAGTTTTTGTCAGGAATTTTTGAAGGTAAAACAACTGGTACACCTATAGGTTTTGTGATAGAAAATGCAAATCAAAAATCTAACGATTATTCACACATAAAAGACAGCTATAGACCTAGTCATGCAGATTATGTGTACGACAAAAAATACGGTTTTAGAGATTATAGAGGAGGAGGTCGCAGTTCTGCTCGCGAAACAGCAAGTCGTGTAGTTGCTGGTGCAATTGCAAAACAAGTGTTACAAAACATAAAAATTAATGCATTTACTTCTTCTGTAGGCGAAATTTTTTTAGATAAACCATATCAAGATTTAGACTTTTCTAATATTGAAAGTAATGATGTGCGTTGTCCAGATATAGCTACAGCTGAAAAAATGATAGATAAAATTAAACAAATCCGTAAAGAAGGAGATACTATTGGAGGCACAGTAATGTGTGTCATTCAGAATGTACCAATAGGATTAGGAGAACCCGTTTTTGATAAACTACATGCCGAATTAGGTAAAGCTATGCTCTCTATAAATGCAGTAAAAGGCTTTGAGTATGGTAGCGGATTTTGTGGTGCTAAAATGAAAGGTAGCGATCATAACGATGCTTTTAATAACGACGGAACCACTAAAACTAATTTATCTGGAGGTATTCAAGGTGGTATTAGTAACGGAATGGACATCTATTTTAGAGTCGCTTTTAAACCAGTTGCAACACTAATCCAAAAATACGAAACCATTGACAAAGCAGGTAATACTGTCAAAATGCAAGGAAAAGGACGTCACGATCCTTGTGTTGTGCCAAGAGCTGTTCCTATTGTAGAGGCTATGGCTGCATTAGTTATTGCAGATTTTTGGTTGTTGAATAAGAGGTATCAATAAATTGTTGATAAAGCAGGAATTTTATAAATGTAAGTTTTAAAATAGTTCAATGGATTCTAATATATATTTCACAGCTTTAAAAACGTATGATTCGGATAATAAGAATGGTTTTAGTTGGAACGAATATTTAGAATGGACAAAATTATTTCATTTAAAAGAACTGGTTTCTTTAGATGGAAATTTAAATAAATTAGTATTTACCCCAGATTTGAATGCTCCAGAAGAATGGGGTCATATCATAACAGATCAAGGAATGGTAATGTTCTTTTTTAATTCATTAGAATATGTTCTAGATAAAGTTAAAGACCTAGATTTCTTTAATTTATTAGCTATTATAAAAGAACCAAATGAAGTAAAAGCAGATTTAGATGATACATTTGACTTTATAGGTTATGATTTAATTGAAATTGGAGGAGACACAAGTGCATTAACTAATGGTGGTGGTTTTGATGATACATTTTTACCTGCAGATTTAAATAAGTATGGACTTATCTCTAAATTTGATAAAGCAAAAAGGATATTAAAAGAATTACCACTAAATAATCCTGATCAACATCATATAGATTGTTATCTTTATGAAGTTTGGAGACATAAAAAAACAGGAAGAAAAACTAATAAAAAATAAGCATCTCGCTTTCTCGGGAACTAAATATGAAAAAACTAGCATTACACTGGAAGATAATAATAGGAATGGTTTTAGGAATCATTTTCGGTTTTATAATGAATACCGTTGATGGCGGAAAAGGTTTTGTAACCGATTGGATTGCACCTTTTGGAAAAATCTTCATAAACCTTTTAAAGCTAATTGCTGTACCATTAATTTTAGCCTCTTTAATTAAAGGGATTTCAGATTTAAAAGACATTTCTAAAATTAAATCTATGGGTTTTCGCACCATCGGTATTTATATTGGGACTACCGTAGTTGCCATTATTATTGGTTTAAGTATTGTCAATATTATAAAGCCTGGCGAAGGAATGCCTAAAGAAACGATTGAAAAAATTAAAGTGACCTATCAAGGTAGTGCAGATATGATGATTGGTAAAGCAAAAGCCGCACAAGATGCTGGACCTTTACAAGCACTAGTAGATGTTTTTCCTAGTAATATATTTCAATCGTTTTCAGAGCCTGCAATGTTGCAAGTAATCTTCTTTGCTTTATTTGTAGGAATTTGTTTGTTGTTAATACCTGAGAAAAAAGCTAAACCATTAATAGAGTTCTTTGATTCACTAAACGAAGTGGTCATGAAAATGGTAGACTTAATCATGCTATTTGCACCTTATGCAGTTTTGGCATTAATGGCAAATGTTATTATAGCATTTGACGATACTACAATTTTGATTAAACTTTTAGGTTATGCGTTTTGCGTATTAGGTGGCTTAATTTTAATGATCGGTTTTTATATGCTACTAATTAAATTTGTAGTTAAAAAATCACCTTTATGGTTTTTAAAACAATTTAGTCCAGCACAATTATTAGCATTTTCTACTAGTAGTAGTGCAGCAACTTTACCAGTAACCATGGAACGTGTAGAAGAGCATTTAGGTGTAGATAAAGAAGTATCCGGTTTTGTCTTACCTGTTGGAGCAACTGTAAATATGGACGGAACATCATTATATCAAGGGATTGCAGCAGTCTTTATTATGCAAGTGCTTTGGCCAGAAGGCTTAACCTTTACTAATCAATTACTTATTGTTGGTACTGCTTTATTAGCCTCTATTGGTAGTGCAGCAGTACCAAGTGCAGGAATGGTAATGTTAGTTATTGTATTGGAAGCTGTTGGATTTCCTGAAGAATTATTACCAATAGGACTAGCACTTATTTTTGCAGTAGACAGACCATTAGATATGTGTAGAACAGTTGTTAACGTAACTGGTGACGCAACAGTAGCAATGTTAGTTGCAAAATCATTAGGTAAGATAAAGGATCCTAAACCTAAAGAATGGGATGATAATTATGATAAAGTAAAGTAAGCAGAGCACACACTTTTTAATAAAAAGTGTAGTGAGTAGCTTACATTAAAAGAGGACTTAAATCAATATATTAGTTAGCCATAAAAAAGATGTCAAAAACAATTGAAGGTTTTGCTGAAACAGTTTCGGTTAAATGGCTGAAAGCTAACCTTAGTAATGACAGACTTGTTATTTTAGATGCAAGTATGGCAAAGGTTACTAGCAATGCTTTAGACTTATCTGATAAACAAATTCCTAACGCGCGTTTTTTTGATATAAAAAATAAATTTAGTGATACATCTGCAGAGTTTCCAAATACGTTTCCTTCAGAAACTCAATTTGAAGAGTCTGCTCAAGAATTGGGTATAAATAACAACTCTATAATTGTGGTTTATGACACCTTTGGTATTTACTCTAGTCCACGTGCTTGGTGGTTATTTAAAACGTTTGGTCATGATAATGTTGCAGTTTTAGATGGTGGTTTGCCAGAATGGTTAAAACATAATTATTATACTGAAAACAAACAAAATAAAACCTATAGTTTAGGTGATTTTAAAGCGAAATACAAGCAAAATAACGTTGTGTATTTTCAATCTTTAGATGTAATATCTCAAGATCCAAATTTTAAAATTATTGATGCACGATCAAGCGATAGATTTAATTGCTTAGTGCCTGAACCAAGAAAAGACTTACGGTCTGGTATACTACCAAATTCTAAAAACTTACCTTTTAATACTATTTTAGAAGCTAATACATTAAAGTCTACAGAAGTATTAAAACAACGCTTCCTGGCTTTAGCAAAACCTAACCAACATTTAGTATTTAGTTGTGGTTCTGGTATAACTGCTTCGGTTTTAAGCCTAGCAGCAACTATTTTAGGATATAAAAACAGTGTTTATGATGGCTCATGGACAGAATACGGAACTTTAAAAACATTAAGGTTAAATATGGAACAACCTAATACATGGACTAAAGACGAATTACTAGCCTACATTTTAATAGTTGTAGCACATTTGGATTTTGAAGAAACCAAAGAAGAAAAAGACTATATCTTATCAAGAGTAGACAGAGCAGTTTACCAACGTGTCCATGAACAATTTGATAAGGATAGCGATTACCAAAGTATTCAAAATATTGTTGAAGGCGTTAAGTCTCATGATTATTACCGTAATGATTTAGCAGATTTGTTTGCAGACATTAAACTAATGGCTTTTGCAGATGGTAATATGGATATTATGGAAACTACTATTTATAACCAATTAAAGAAGATTTTGAAGTAAAAAAAAGCCTTAAAAAGTATTTTTGTCTCAGCCTTTTAATCTAAAAATTTAGCCTTTAGTTCTTTTGTCGGAATCATGCAAGCATCTTGTTTTCCAAACCATTTATAACGGTTTTTAGCAACAAAATCATAGATCCAATTTCTGATAAAAGGCGGAATTATAAAAAATACCGACATTAAATTAGTAGGTAGTCCTAAGTATTTTGCAATTTGTAAAGCTGCACTAGACTTTACTTTTAAACCTTTAGTTTCAGAATAGAGTAGGATAGAATCTGTTTTTTCAATATCTATTTTGTAATGCTCAATTACCTGTTGTCCAACATTACTTTGCAGAGCAGCAAACATAAATACATTGTGTTTATCATGTTTAATCACATACTGCACAGATCCATTGCAAAGGTTGCATACACCATCAAATAGGATTAGTTTTTTATGTTTTGGAAGCGCTTTAATCACATTACAAAAGTACGATATTGATTGATAAAATGAAGTTAAAAAAACAGCTTCGCGTTTTAGATCAAACTCTCCGTCTTTTTCTTCGAAAAACCCTCCCGAAGTAAATTCGGGACAAGCGCTCTCTTCATCTGAAGAGAGGAGCCACATACGAGGTTATTTTTAGTTAATGATTTACAAATTAAATAATGAATTAAATTAGTACTAGCTCTCCTCTTTAGTTAAAGAGGAGAATGAATTTCAAATT
>JALZUT010000145.1 GCA_023300575.1 Olleya sp. | reverse complement strand
AATCGACACTTTTTTTGTTTAAGTAAATAGGTGAAAAAGTTTCTAATACCCGTAAATTTAATAGATATTTAGGACCTTAGTAAAACCATATAACTAGTTGGTGGTAATTAGAATGAAGAACTTAATATTATTTATTTTATCTTTTACAATTCAAATTCAAGCTCAAAATTGGATTGGAAATGAAAACTTTGTTCATTTAATATGAACAGAGCGATGTTGTTTTAATCGGTGTAATTACTAAAATCGAAAATCTTAAACAAGAGACTACAAAAACTTCGCCTTTAAAAAGTTTAACATTGACTTCTACCTCAAAAGTGAAAGGAAATACAGATGAAACTAAAATTCATTACAAAGATGTTTTCAACGGTTGTGGTTATGCACCAGTGCTTTATGAAAACGTAGAGCGTGAAAAAACTATAATTTTTGGAAAAATTAAAAACGATAGTATCTTTCAGATAGGTAGTATGAATGAAAGCCCAATTCAAATTGCCAAAGCTTTGACTGAATTTGACAAAATCAAATCAGATATAAATTCGACAAATTTCAGAAACTGGTTCTCTCAAACTACTAAAAATAACGACCTTTTTGAACTCTTAAATAATAACATATCATTTGAGCAAGAACCAATATATTCTAAACTGAATATGCTAAAATTATCGACTGAACAAAGAAATGAACTTTACGATGTTATTGATTCTTTTGAGCGTTATGATTACGACAATGAGGGAATAATTTCAATTCTCATTAAATATAAAGACCAAAAGGTTGAAAACAATCTTGAAAGAGTTTATAATTTAACTTCGAAAAGGTCCATATTCAGGAATCGATGACTTAATGAAATGTTATTATCAAATAACTGAAAATGAGAAGCTTCAGAAATTAATTAATTTGATAATGATTCACGAATGAAATAAAGAATAAAGGTAATTAACAAATTCATCAATGAAATATAACTACCACCAACACCTTATAAAATTAATTGCTAATTTCTTGCCTAATTACAAAAGTCCATGCGGACTTTCTTGGTCTGTAAATGTTTACTAAATTAGTTGCTTGAAACACGTAACAAAAAACACACAACAACGTTACCATACATTTAAAGAAAAACGAAAAGTAATTGGATTACAAAATAAATATTTTATGAAAAAAATAGTTTTAAAATTAGCACTGATATTATTGACTGTTACAGTATTTATTTCTTGTAAAAAAGAAAAAAACAGTAAAGTGTATACCGAAACAGAAATGTTATCAGAATCAAAAAAAGTCAATGATTTTTTTCAAAAATCATTTGATTATCAAGTAAATTTATCTCCAGAATTTCAAACCAGACTTGGTATAAAAAAGGACTACGGAAAACTAAATGACAATTCTCCAGAAGCTGATCAAAGAGATTTAGAAATAGACAAAAAAGAATTAGAGTGGTTAACAGACTCTGTAAATGTAGAGGCGCTTTCTAAAAATGCATTATTAAGTTATAAACTGTTTAAACTACAGAAAGAAAATAATATAGCTAATTATAAATATAGATTACATAATTATCCTGTAAATCAAATGCACGGAGCGCAATCTGGAAAACCGGCATTTATGATAAATATGCATCAAATTGATGATGTTAAAGATGCCGAAGCGTATGTCTCAAGATTAAATGCTTTTAATAAATTTTTCTCACAATTGGTTGACAATTTAAAAACACGTGAAGCAGCAAGGATACTACCTCCAAAGTTTGTCTATGATAAAGTGATCCAAGATTCAGAAAACATATTGGTTGGCCAACCATTTGATGCTACTGGTATGCAAAGTACTTTATTGAAAGATTTTATGAAAAAAGTGAATAAATTAGATCTAGATGATGTAACTAAATCTAGTTTAGAAGCTGAAGCTAAAGATGCCTTATTGACATCTGTAAAACCAGCTTACGAAGGGCTTATTTCCTTTATGAAAGCGCAGAAAAAAAGAGCAAATACAGAGGATGGTGCTTGGAAATTTCCTGATGGCAAAGCGTTTTACAATATGGCTTTAAAAAAGACTACAACAACTGATTTAACTGCTGATGAAATTCACGAAATAGGATTGAGTGAAGTTGCAAGAATCCATGAAGAAATGGATGCAATTAAAAATCAAGTTGGCTTTGAAGGGATATTGCAAGACTTTTTTCAGTTTATGAAAACGGATAAGCAATTCTATTATACTGCAGACAAAGCAGGTAAGGATGCCTATTTAAAAGAGGCGGTACATTTAATAGATAGTATGAAAACGCGATTAGATGAAATATTTATTACAAAGCCAAAAGCTGATATAATTGTAAAAGCAGTTGAGCCATTTAGAGAGAAATCAGCTGGGAAAGCATTTTATAATCGTCCAGCAGCAGATGGATCAAGACCAGGTGTTTACTATGCTAATTTATACGATATGCAATCTATGCCAACCTATCAAATGGAAGCATTGGCCTATCATGAAGGTATTCCGGGACACCACATGCAATTGGCAATTCAGCAAGAATTACAAGAAATTCCAAAGTTCAGAAAGTTTGGTGGTTACACAGCTTATACAGAAGGTTGGGGCTTATATTCTGAATTTATTCCAAAAGAAATGGGTTTTTATGCCGATCCTTATTCTGATTTTGGACGTTTGGCTATGGAATTGTGGAGGGCATGTAGATTAGTTGTAGACACTGGTATACATTCAAAAAAATGGACACGTGAAGAAGGAATAAAATATTATACTGATAATACACCAAATAATGAGTTAGACGCTGTTAAAATGGTAGAGAGACATATTGTGATGCCTAGTCAGGCAACTGCATATAAGATTGGTATGCTGAAAATTTTAGAATTGCGTAAAAAAGCAAAAGATGCACTAGGAGCTAAATTTGATATTCGTGACTTTCATGAAGTGGTTATTTCGCATGGAGCTATTCCTTTAGATGTTTTAGAAAACTTTGTGGACGATTACATTGCTTCCAAAAATTAGGATAAGTAAATTTTATTAAAATAGGACAAGTATAAAAACGATGCTTCTATGTAAAATAATCAAGAGCTAAGAAATGTCCTATATAAACGTATGGTAACAGCGTGTCTCATTAATGGCTTTGGCAAGTGCTTATTTGAAAAACTCCTTCGGAATTTTCTCGAGTTTGTATTTGTTTATTAAATTAGTTGCTTAATTCCGCAATCAGACACTAAACGTTAAGCAAAACCTTGACAAAAAAACGCCCAATGTAAATTGGGCGTTTTTTAGTTTTAACTTCTAAAACTATATCTAGTTATAATGTCTTTCAGTTTATACTTTAAGTCTTCACCTGTATCATAAACCATTTGCTCATTACTAGGAAATTGTATTTGTCTGTTTTTAAGTAATTGTAAGTCTTGGTTTGTCAACGCTCTTTTGTCACCTTTAACGGTTCCAAAAGTGTTTTCAAAAACAAATTCGCTATCAATAGGAAAACGCTCTAAAACTTGATTTTGCTTTAAGTCGCTATACACTACTCTTGCAATAACTTGCGTAGATTTAAATTGATTGATTTCAAAAAGTCTCGCCTTTATGTTTACAATTTTATCTTGTTTGATGTCGTTACCTAAACTGTCTTTTACAACATTTCCATTGTCGTCTAATACATATTCCCAACCGTCAATAATGTTTTTCTTTCTAATTATTTGTTGTTCTGTAACATGCTCTGGCGATACATTAATATGTTTTAATTGTAACTGCATTGCATAGTCATAATCTATATTATTTAATGCGTTAGTGTGATAAGCAGTCCAAAATTGGTTTAAACCATAAGTATTAAAGTTTAATAAATCGTCTTCTAAACGTCTTGGTATAATTTGTCTAGTCTGGTTTTCTATAGATACTAAAACAAAGTCGGTTCCTTTTAGATGCGCGTCTTGCATTAAGTTTCTAACGTCTTTATAATTAGTATTAATGTCTTCAATCTGACTTAAAAACGTATACGCTTGACGGTTATTATATTTATCATCAGTTTGCATTAATTGTAAAGCTTCTACATATTTATACTCTGATACTTTTGTTCTGTATACTACAATCTGATTAGAATAATCGCTAAAATTAAGTTGTAAATTTTTACCATTAATTTGTAAAGGCATTACTCTTTTTATCGCATTTTGACGCGCTTCTAGATCTAAATAGATATTAAATACCAGTTCATGATTAGCAGGATTACCATCTTTTGTTAAATGGTTTATGCTGTTATGGTTGTCATCAACAACTTTATAATACGCATCTTGAAGCATTACAACATAGTCTTGCTTACGCTTTTTGTCTTTGTTGTTTTCTAACTTTTTTAAAGCATTGCTAATTGCCAAGTCGTAATTTCCTTGGTGTAATTGTTTTTCGATTTGTTTTCTTCCAACACAAGATGTTAGTACCAGAAGAAGTACTGTAATAAGTGTAAAATTTTTCATCTTTTGGGATTTAATTGGTTTCTATAGGTATCATATTTCAATACCTATGCCAAACTCCAAAAAAAACCCTTTAAATTTAAATATAAAGGGTTAAATTACTGGTAATCAATATTTTATTATTTTGATTTTTTACTTTCAAAAATGGGTAATAATTGTGTTGAGACTTCACCAAATCCAATACGTGTACCTTCTTTTTCGCAATAACCTCTCATGACTACAGTGTCGTAATCATTGATAAATTTACGTTCAGAACCATCATTTAATTTAACAGGTTTTTCGCCTCTCCAAGACAATTCTAGCATAGAGCCATAACTGTCTGGTGTTGGTCCAGATATGGTACCACTTCCCATCATATCTCCAGAATTGACTGGACATCCATTTACGGTATGATGTGCTAATTGTTGCGACATGCTCCAATACATGTGTTTAAAGTTAGAACGACTTACAATTGTTTCTTTTGCTTTTTTAGGCTGAATTGCAACTTCTAAATTAATATCGTAGCTCTTTTTACCGCTTTGTTGTAAGTATGGCAATTGCTTTTTAAGAGGCTTAGGGCTTTCAGTTTTAAAAGGCTGTAAGGCATCTAACGTGACTATCCAAGGAGAAATTGAAGACGCAAAGTTTTTTGCTAAGAATGGTCCAAGTGGTACGTATTCCCATTTTTGGATATCTCGTGCTGACCAATCATTAAATAAGACTAGACCAAAAATATACTCTTCTGCTTCATCAACAGGAATTGGTTCTCCTAAATCGTTAGCATCTGTAGTGATAAAACCCATTTCTAACTCAAAATCTATTAATTTACTTGGTCCAAAAATGGGTTGTGTTTCGCCAGCTGGTAACGTTTGACCTTGTGGTCTGTGTATTGGTATTCCAGATGGAATTATAGAACTACTTCTTCCATGATATCCAACAGGAATATGTAACCAATTTGGTAGTAATGCATTATCTGGGTCTCTAAACATAGTCCCAACATTAGTGGCATGTTCTATACTTGAGTAAAAATCGGTGTAATCGCCAATTTGTACTGGTAATTGCATTTCAATTTCATCTAATCTAAATAATACAATTTCTTTATGTTTAGAGTTGCCTTTTAAAGTATCGGTTTCATTATCAAAAATTTCAGCAATTCTATTTCTTACTAAACGCCATGTTTTACGTCCATCTGCAATAAAATCGTTTAAGGTATCTTGAAGAAAAATATCGTCTGTTAACGGTATACCTTCAAAATAACCTAACTGGTGTAAAGCACCCAAATCTATAGCAGTGTCACCAATACGTGTTCCTATTGTGATAATGTCATCTCTAGTTAAAAAGACACCAAATGGTATGTTTTGTATAGGGAAATCTGAGTTTTTATCGACGTGTAGCCACGACTTTCTATCTGGATTATTTGCGGATAATGGCATATTTATAATTGTTGATTTGTTGTTTATAAATTCTAAGTAAATATAAGTTTTTTCAATTATTTAAGAGTAGTATTTCTTATTTTTGATAAAAATTTAACTCATTATATATATGCAACGCGACGAACAGATTTTTGAACTCATTCAAGCAGAAAAAGAACGTCAATTACACGGATTAGAATTGATAGCATCAGAAAACTTTGTAAGCGACCAAGTTATGGAAGCTGCAGGTTCTGTATTAACAAATAAATATGCAGAAGGGTATCCTGGAAAGCGTTATTATGGAGGTTGTGAAGTTGTAGATGAAGTAGAACAACTTGCTATAGATAGAGCTAAAACGTTATTTGGTGCAGATTATGCAAACGTACAACCACACTCTGGGAGTCAAGCAAATACTGCTGTTTATCATGCTTGCTTAAATCCAGGCGATAAAATATTAGGTTTTGACTTGTCTCATGGTGGGCATTTAACACATGGATCTCCTGTAAATTTTTCGGGTAAATTATACAATCCTGTATTTTACGGAGTAGAGGAAGCAACAGGTGTTTTAAACTATGACAAAATCCAAGAGATAGCAACTAAAGAACAACCTAAGTTAATTATAGCAGGTGCATCTGCTTACTCTAGAGATATAGATTTTAAACGTTTTAGAGTAATTGCAGATAGTATTGGTGCTTTATTATTAGCAGATATATCGCATCCAGCAGGATTAATTGCAAAAGGTATTTTAAATGATCCAATACCACATTGTCATATTGTAACCACTACAACACATAAAACCTTACGTGGTCCAAGAGGAGGAATGATATTAATGGGTAAAGATTTTGAAAATCCATTTGGTATAAAACTTAAAAACGGAAACTTAAGAAAGATGTCCTCACTTTTAGATTCAGGTGTTTTTCCAGGAAATCAAGGTGGACCTTTAGAGCATATTATTGCAGCTAAAGCTATTGCTTTTGGAGAAGCGTTAACAGAACCTTTTATGCATTATATGCTACAGGTAAAGAAAAATGCATCTGCTATGGCAGAAGCATTTGTAAAACGTGATTATAAGATTATTTCTGGCGGTACAGACAACCACATGATGTTAATTGACCTTAGAAATAAAAACATTACGGGTAAAGATGCTGAGAATGCATTAGTAAAAGCAGATATTACAGTTAACAAAAACATGGTGCCTTTTGATGATAAGTCACCATTTGTTACTTCTGGAATTAGAATTGGTACTGCAGCCATTACTACTAGAGGTTTAAAAGAAAACGAAATGGAAGCCATCGTTAACTTAATTGATGATGTTATCATGAATTTTGAAGATGAAGATAAGCTAGACCAAATCGCTGCAAAAGTTAATGCAATGATGAGTGATTTACCACTTTTTGTAGCTTAGATTATATAAATTAATTTCGCTTTCGCGGAAAAAAAAGCCTGCTGAAAAGTGGGCTTTTTGTTGTTTAGAGATTAAAAACAGCTTCGTGTTTTTGGTTTAACTCTCCGAGTTTTATAATGAAAACACACCTCTCTTAAAAATAAGAGAGGAACACTTACGATTATGATTTAGTTATTGATGTTAAATGCTAGTTGAATAGTATAATATTTAGTGCTCTCCTCTTTTTAAAAGTGGAGAATGAATTTCAGTTTTTATAAAAACTGTAAGAAAGAGGAGCTCTTATTTATAAGTAATATACTAAAATACTGGGTTTTTATTTTCGAATAAGTCTGTAAGTTTCTTTTCCTAAACCTTCTTTATTAGGTATGTTTCTTGAATCTTCTTCAAATGTATATCTAGGATGTCTTTTGTAGAGATAAATAGTGTTTTTGTCAATTAATTTGATGACATAGCCAGAAGAATTATAATCATGATTTGTAATTTTTTCATGAATAAGAACTAATTCATCAATTCTTTCTGGACCACAATAAATATCTGTTGAATAATTAATGTATTTGTTTTTAAAAGGTCCATAACCAGTTAGACTTCCATTACTATTTATTTTAAAAGTGTTGGATAATGTGTTGTTTAAACTATCCTTTAAAATATAGTTTCCTGTTAACAAAGCATTTCTTGTATAACTATATATCGGATTAGGATACTTATAATCTTTAGTAAACCCGGTATTGGCTCTAATATATTTTATAGTTTTAGATTTATAGTTTTTACTCGATGGGCTGATTAAAGTTATAGCGTTTTTTTTGAATGAAATAATAGCTTTATAGTCAGTAAAAAATAGTATTTCGGATGTTAGAAATTGGTTAATACTTTTGTTTTTATTGAGGTAAACATCAAAGTGGTTTTCCCAAATAGTATCTTTATCAGTTGCTAAGTATTTTGAAACTTCGGGTCTCAATAGATGATCGTGTAAAGCGGAATATCCAATATTTAAGGTGTCGTTTTTTATTTCAGTGTTATTGATTCTTAAACCAACAGGGAGATTAAAGTTAAATGCAGATTTTGATTTATAAATATTTTTTGTTTGTTCAAAAGAATTATAAAAATCTTCAGCAATCCAAATACCATTATAATCCTCAATATTAATACTAGTTTGAGAAATTATAAGCGATGGAAATAACAGAAAGACATATAACAATTTCATTTTTTTACTCAAAAGTAATATGCTGATAAGCGCCTAAGTCTGGACTAACTGTCCTACTAACACCTAAAATATCATTTGGTACTTGTGTTGCAAAAATGTTATTACCTTGTGCATTTGCTGCAGAATCATCACCAATAATTAGGTCATTATTGAAAGCATCTTTAAAATCTGGTTCTTGGTTAAATAACATGTTTTCATAATGCGTAGCATTATCAAAATCATAATTTTCGCCATCAAAAAAGTTGTTACTATCTTCAAAGCGTAATAAGCAATTTGTGAATTTAAAATTAAAGACCACACCATCATCTTCAATTTCATCAAGTAGTAACTCTGGATTATCATTTCCGTAAATAATGCAATTATTAAAATTAGCTTCGGTTAAATCGGCTAAAAATGCGGTGTTATTTTCATCAACTACAAAATTGTTTATTAATAAGGCAGGAAATTGTCTAAAACTAGTGTCCCAATAATTAGCAATAGTAGAGTGGGTAACGTTATATTTACCACCTAAGGTAGCTCCAAAACTAGCTTGTCCAGAATTGTTTAAGACGATATTATCTGCTTTAATGGATGTGTTTCTTCCTAAAACAGCAAAGGTACTCGAGTTGTATATTTGTGAGTTGGTAATGGTTAGTTTATCTGTTACAGCATCTGCATTTCCATCTGTTAAGACACCAACAGTTGCATTTTTTATAGTAGCGTGATTAATAGTATTGTTTTGACTACCTTCAAATAACCAAATAGCTCCCCATTGTCCAGGTACATCTGCAAATATTGGTTCTAAACGGTCTCCTTCAAAAATTACTTCGTTTTCAAGTAATTCTTCATCACTACTTAATGCACCATTGACATTTAAAGTAGCACCTTCGCTTACTAGTAAACCAGAATCTGCATGAAAATGAACACGTGCTCCAGCATCTATAGTTAATGTTTCGCCAGTTGGGACAGCTGCATAGCCATAAACAACATAAGGTTTTTCGTTTGTAAAGGTCAACTCTTCAGGAAGTAACTCGCGACCTTGTATTTCGGTTTCTACTGGTTGACCATCTATTGTAAGGGTTAGTGTTTCTATAATCCCTGTGGTGTTATCTCTATCCGGAAAGATAAAAACAGCGTCTTTAACAAGTGTTACTAAATCTACATCTTGTACAATGACATCAGAATCAAATAGTATTTTATCAGTGTATAAAAATTCGTTATTTGCAGTCACTACATCTTGAATATCTATTGTTGTTTCAATAAATATAAAAAGACTGTCTTTGGCTAATAGCTCTAC
>JALZUT010000144.1 GCA_023300575.1 Olleya sp. | reverse complement strand
GAAAATAGTGCAGATAACACTCAATTTTACGAAACAGATTTAACAACAACTGTAACTAATCAATGGGAAGATCTGGTTTTTGATGTTTCACCAGCATCAGCATTTAATTATGACAGAATAGTAATTTTCTTTGACTTTGGAGTTGCAGGTGATGGTTCTACTTATTACTATGATGAAATAGAAGTAGTAACTAGCGGAGGAACTACTGGAGGAGGAGGAGGAGGTTCTCTTGGCTTTCAAGATTTTGAAGGCGCAGCACCAGTATTTACTGATTTTGGAAATATAGCACCTATTCAAATTATCGCTAACCCAGATATGTCTGGAGTTAATACTACAGCAAATGTAGCAGAACTTGTTAAAACTGGAGGTTCAGAAGTTTGGGCTGGCGCATTTTTCGATATAACTACTCCTTTAGATTTAGCAACATACAATAAAGTAAGTGTAAAAACATGGTCTCCAAAAATGGGAGCTATTGTAAGGTTGAAAATTGAAAATAGTGCAGATAATACACAGTTTTTTGAAACAGATTTAAATACATCTACTATTAACTCTTGGGAAGATTTAGAATTTGACGTTAGTGGAGCACCTGCTTTTACATACGACCGTATTGTTATATTCTTCGATTTTGGAGTTGCTGGAGACGACTCTATTTATTACTATGATGAATTTGAATTAAGAAATTAATAATCAAAAAAAAGAGATTATGAAAAATATAATTAAAATAAGCTTACTAACACTATTGGTTACTTTCTTCTTTGCTTGTCAAGATGAAGATCAAACCTTTGGTGATATAGTAGCACCTACAAACATTGTAGTAATACCTGAAATTGTAGGACAAGATGCTGCAAACCCAAATGGGGATGGAAGTGGAGTCGTTAATTTTATTGCTACTGCAGATAATGCATTGAGCTATAAATATAGTTTTGGAGTAGTAGAGAGAAACGCACCTTCTGGTACAGCAACTTTAACGTTTACAGATTTAGGTGTAAATACCTATACTGTAAGTGTAGTTGCTTTTGGAACTGGCGGTGTTTCTACAACGACTACCATTGAAGTAGATGTTTTATCAAATTTTACAGCACCTCAGGATTTATTAGATACTTTAGTTGGTGATGGTTCAAAAGCTTGGAGAATTAAATCTGAATCACCAGCACATTTTGGTTTAGGTCCAGTAGGAGGATTTATACCTTCTGAATGGTTTGGTGTAACTCCTGGAGAAAAATCAGCTACTGGAATGTATGATGATCGTTACATATTTAATACAGATGGTACTTTTACACACATTACTAATAGTGTTAACGATGATACAACACTAGATCCAACAGGAACTGTATTTGGTCGTGTTAATTTAATAGATGAATTAGGACCTCATAGCGAAACACCAAATGGAGCAGATATAGAAAATTATCCTCTTCAAGATTATTCTGAAAGTTGGATAATTACAGCACCTGGAGGAGTAGAAACTCTCAGCCTTACTGGTACAGGCTTTATGGGGTATTATACAGGAGGAAATCATGAATATGAAATCTTTAGTCGTGATACACCAAATGAATTTATATTAAGAACAACTGATGGTAATAGCGAATTTGATTGGTGGTTTATTATAACTTCAGAAGAAGAAGGAAGTAGTTCATCAGATTTAGTAACAATTTATAACACCCTAGTTTGGTCTGATGAGTTTGATACAGATGGAGCTCCAAATCCAGCAAATTGGACATACGATTTAGGAACAGGAGATAATGGTTGGGGAAATGGAGAGCAACAAACTTATACTAATAATGCAGATAATGTTATTGTTTCAGACGGGTCTTTAAAAATTACTGCTAGAGCCTCAGGAAACTCATATACATCAGCACGTTTAAAAACAGAAAATCTTTATGAGTTTACTTATGGTAGAGTTGAAGTTAGAGCAAAATTACCAGTATCTCAAGGTACTTGGCCAGCAATTTGGTCGTTAGGTGCTAATTTTGATGTAGTTGGTTGGCCAGATTCTGGTGAAATGGATATTATGGAGCAAACAGGTCAAGATAAAAATACAACTTTAGGAACTTTACATTACCCAGGAATGTCTGCAGGAAATGGTGATGGTGGCTCTACAAGTGTACCAACATCAACTACAGAGTTTCATAATTATACTTTAGAGTGGACACCAGATGTAATTAAGATTGTTGTAGATAATGAAGTATTTCATACAGTAATTAATTCAGCTTCATTACCATTTAACGCTGATTTCTTTTTTATTCTAAACGTAGCTATGGGCGGAACTCTAGGAGGAGATATCGATCCTGCTTTTACAGAGGATACTATGGAAGTAGAATACATAAGAGTTTATCAAGAATAATAATAATTAGCTATTTTGAATTAGTAGTTTTTTAAAAGGTCGAGTCTTGTACTCGACCTTTTTTAAAACCTATTTCAGTATTTTAATTTTAAACAAGTACAGTAAAAATCATAATGAGTACCAATCAAATATATATAGGGACTAAGTTAGCTTCCTTCCATGACACTAAAGTAAAAGGAGAATTATTAAACTTTGATAACGAAGTTTACTACAAAATTTCTAATAGTAATAAAATGAGACCCTTTTTTATGAGTCTTGTTAGTAATTCTAATCACTGGATGTTTATATCTAGTAATGGTGCTTTAACTGCTGGTAGGAAAGATGCAAACAATGCGTTGTTTCCGTATTACACAGATGATAAAATAACAGAATCTTCAGAAATTACAGGTAGCAAAACGATTGTTCAGGTTCATAAAGAAGGTAAAACTTACTTATGGGAACCTTTTTCAGATAAATACCAAGGTGTATATACTATTAAAAGAAATTTATACAAAAACAGATATGGAAACAAAGTTCTTTTTGAAGAAATTAATGAAGATTTAGGAATTTCTTTTAGATATCAATGGAGTTCTAGTAATCAATATGGTTTTGTTAGAAAAGCTAAAATTATAAATGATTCTGATAAAAAAGTTAGTCTAACAGTTTTAGACGGAATTCAAAATATAATGCCATATGGATTGGCATCAGATTTTCAAAATGCTGCTAGTAACCTTGTAGATGCTTATAAAAAGAGTGAACTAGAAACAGATACAGGAATAGGTATTTATGCTTTAAGTGCAATTATAGTAGATAAAGCAGAACCAAGTGAAGCATTAAAATCTAATGTTGTTTGGTTTACAGGTTTAGATAATCCTACTCATTTAATTTCATCTTTACAATTAAATAACTTTAGAAGAGGAGAAAAAATACACCAAGAAAAAGACATTAAAGCCGAAAAAGGAGCCTATTTTATTTCAAAAGAGCTAAACATAGCGCCTAATGAGGATGAAAATTGGTTGTTTGTTGCAAATGTAAATCAAACCATAAGTAGCATTAATGCAATTTCAAAAAAAATTAAAAACAATATTAATCTTAATGCGGTTATACAAGAAGATATAGAAGCTGGAACAAAACATCTTTTAGAACTTGTTGGTGCTTCAGACGGAATACAACTAGGAGATAACAAATTAAGAAATACAAGACATTTTGCGAATACACTTTTTAATATAATGAGAGGTGGTATTTTTGATGATAACTATAACATTGAAAAAGGCGACTTTGTAAAATACATCGCTAAAGCCAATAAAAAGGTTTCAAAACTTAAAGAAGATATTTTAAATAATTTACCTGAAATTTTTGATGTAGAATTTATCAAAAATATTGCAGATAATGATGATAATAAAAACTTTAAAAGACTTTGTTATGAGTATTTACCACTAAAATTTAGTAGAAGACATGGAGATCCTAGTAGACCTTGGAACAAGTTTTCTATCAATACACGTAGTGAAGTTGATGGTTCTAAAATTTTAGATTACGAAGGTAACTGGAGAGATATTTTTCAAAATTGGGAAGCCTTAGCACATTCATACCCTGCTTTTATAGAAGGTATGATTCATAAGTTTTTTAATGCAACAACATTTGAAGGTTACAATCCATACAGAGTAACAAAGGATGGTTTTGATTGGGAAGTTATAGAGGAAGACGATCCATGGTCTTACATTGGTTATTGGGGTGATCACCAGATAATTTATTTACTTAAGTTTTTAGAGTTTATAGAAAATCACTACCCAAATAAATTAGCAAGTTGCTTTACGCAAGATTTATTTGTGTATGCTAACGTGCCTTATAAAATTAAGAGTTATCAAGACACTTTAAAAAATCCAAAAGACACTATAGATTTTGATCATGATTTAGATGAAAAAATCAACCTTGTAAAAGAAAGATTAGGTGTTGATGGTGCTTTATTAAGAGACGAAAACTACTTTATTCATAAAGTTAATTTAATAGAAAAATTATTAGCTACAGTTTTGGCTAAAGTTTCTAATTTTATACCAGAAGGTGGTATTTGGTTAAATACGCAACGTCCAGAATGGAATGATGCTAACAACGCTTTAGTTGGTAACGGTGTATCAATGGTTACTTTATACTATTTAAGACGATTTATAAATTTCTTTGAAGGAATTGTACAAAATTCTTCAGATGAAAATTATGATATTTCAACAGAACTAACAGTCTTTTTTAAAGCTGTAGTAACGACCTTAAATAAAAATAGTAATGTATTATCTGGTAAAGTTTCAGATACACAAAGAAAAACGATTTTAGATGGTTTAGGTGCTGCTGGTAGCAATTACAGACTTAAAATTTATGAAACTGGTTTTACTAGTGACAAAGAAACTATAACTAAAAATAATTTAATAGCGTTTTTTAACGTATTAAAACAATACTTAGATCATACAATAGAAGCAAATAAAAGAGGCGATAATTTATATCATGCTTATAATTTAATGACGGTTGATAATGATAAAGAAGTTTCGGTTTCTTATCTGTCCGAAATGTTAGAAGGGCAAGTTGCTGTATTAAGTTCGGGTTATTTACAACCTAAAGAAGCATTAGATTTATTGGACGCTTTAAAGGCTAGTACACTTTTTAGAGACGATCAATACAGTTATATTTTATACCCAAATAAAGAATTATCTCGCTTTTCTGATAAAAATAATATACCAGAAGCCTCAGTTGTTAAATCTAAGTTATTACAACAACTAGTAGCAGATGGTAATACTCAAATTATTGAAAAAGATGTTACTGGTCAGTTTCATTTTAATGGTAATTTCAATAATGCAGAGAGCTTAAAAACAGCTTTAAAAGAGCTGCCAGAAGCTAAATACCAATCACTAATTAATCAAGAAAAAGCGTTATTACTAAATATTTTTGAAGCGCTATTTGATCATAAATCTTTTACAGGTAGATCAGGTACATTCTTTGGTTATGAAGGTTTAGGGTCTATCTATTGGCACATGGTATCTAAGTTGCTTTTAGCGACTCAAGAAAACTGTTTGTTGGCAATTTCTAATAACGAAAGTGAAGAAGTTATAGGAAGACTATTTGAACATTATTACGAAATAAATGAAGGTATTGGTGTGCACAAATCGCCAGAGTTATATGGCGCTTTCCCAACAGATCCTTACTCGCATACACCAGCAGGTAAAGGCGCACAACAACCTGGTATGACAGGTCAAGTAAAAGAAGATGTGCTTTGTAGATTTGGAGAATTAGGTGTTTTTGTAAAAAAGGGTGTATTACTATTTAATCCAAGGTTATTGCGAAGAAAAGAGTTTTTGGTAGCCTCTAAAAACTTTACGTACACAGATGTAAATAAAAACGTAAAGACTTTACAATTAGAAAAAGATTCGTTTTGTTTTACCTATTGTCAAGTACCTATTATTTATAAAATTTCTAATAAAGATCAGATTAACGTCTTGTTTAATGATAAGACTTCAGACACATTTAGTGGCTTAAAAACAGACACTAAGACTAGTCATAAACTATTTAATAGAACAGGAAAAATTAGCCATATAATTGTTGAATTAAATCGATAAGTATTAAACCATGAAAAAATACATAGAAATAGCAATTTGTTTTTTAGCAATACTAGTCGCCTTTTCATGTAATAATACTAACAAAAAAGAAACTAATTCACTAACCAAAAAAGATCAAGTAAATTTGACTGCAAAAGATATTTTAGGAAATCCAGAGTATTTAGCAATCTCTTATGGAGGTTACAGAGCAAAATCTAGAGATAATCAACCAACCATTCCGCAGATTAAAGAAGATATGATGCTTCTTAATGCAATGGGAGTTAAAATCCTTAGAACTTACAATGTTCATTTACCACATGCTTCAAATTTACTTGAAGCCATTAAGCAACTAAAAAAGGAGGATGAAAATTTCGAGATGTATGTTATGCTCGGAATTTGGATAGATTGTAAAAATGCGTTTAACAGTCAACAAGGAGAGCCTATTCATCATGAAGAAAGTAAAAGAAATCCAATAGAAGTAAAAACAGCAGTAGATTTAGCTAAACAATATCCTGAAATTGTAAAAATACTTGCTGTTGGTAATGAAGCTATGGTGCGTTGGGCAACTGCATATTATGTGCAACCTTATATTATTTTAAAATGGGTTAATCATCTTCAAAATTTAAAGCAAACAGGAGCATTACCATCAGATTTATGGATTACTAGTTCAGACGATTTTGTTTCTTGGGGTGGTGGAGATGTAAGTTACCATACCGAAGAGTTAGAGCAGTTGGCTAAAGCTGTAGACTATGTCTCAATGCATACTTATGCTTATCATAATTCACATTACAATCCGCAATTTTGGAAAGTTCCCGATAATGAGCATGGTTTATCTGATAAAGAAAAAATTGATAATGCAATGTCAAGAGCTTTAAATTTTGCTAAAGTACAGTATGATAGTGTTTCAAATTACATGAAAAGTATTGGAGTAAATAAACCTATTCATATTGGTGAAACGGGTTGGGCAACAACATCTAGTGGTCATTATGGAACAAATGGTTCTAGAGCAACAGATGAGTATAAGCAAGGTTTGTATTACAATCAATTGCGCCAATGGACTAATAAAAACAATATTTCATGTTTCTATTTCGAAGCTTTTAATGAACAATGGAAAGATGCCGAAAACAACAATGGTTCAGAAAATCATTTTGGCTTATTTACGTTAAATGGTAAAGCAAAATTTTCGATTTGGAATTTAGTAGATAAAGGTGTTTTTAAAGACTTAACTAGAAACGGAAATCCAATTACTAAAACATATAATGGTAATAATGAGGCGTTAATGAAAGAAGTGTTAGTACCAAATACAGATTATCCAAGGTAATAAATAATAAAATGAAAAAAATCTTATTTATATCAATAGTGTTAGTTG
>JALZUT010000143.1 GCA_023300575.1 Olleya sp. | reverse complement strand
TCTTTTAAAACAGAAAAAAATAAACAAATAATAGACGATCTTATTAGTCAAACAAAAGAAGATGCTTTTCAAAAATTACAATTAAATGCAAGTAATTTAAATGCAAATGCTGTAATTGGTATAAGTGTAGACTTTGAAACCGTTAATGGTTCTTATTTTTTTATTTCTGTTACGGGAACAGCAGTATCGGTTGCAACAGATAAATAAATTTTATATAAACTGTAACAATTCACAAAAAGAATACTCTTTAATACAACATAAAACATTTTAAGATGAAAAATATATTAGTTGCAGTACTCTTTTTAACTTCTACATTTTTAGTTGCACAAAACCCAAAAAATAAAAATGTAGGTGATTTTAAAGAAGTTAAAGTTTTTGATTTAATAAAAGTAAGTTTAATAAAGTCTGACGAAAATAAAGTTATGATTACTGGAGAAGATGTAGATAATGTAGAAATTATTATTAAAAACGACATCTTAAAAGTACGCATGAAAATAGACCGTAGTTTTGATGGTAGTAAAACATTTGTAGCTGTTCATTATACCGATATTAAAGTTATAGATGCTAATGAAGGCTCTAAAATTGTTGGTAACGAATTAATAGAGCAAGATAAAATAGAATTAAGAGCACAAGAAGGTGCATCTATTATTGTTGGCTTAGATGTCGATACAGTTGAAATAAAAGCGGTTTCTGGTGGAATTATAGAAACTAGAGGAAAAGCTAATACACAAAACATAGCGCTTAATACAGGAGGTGTTTATGAAGGTCGTGCATTTGAAACCAAAAACACGAATGTAAAGGTTAGAGCTGCAGGAGAAGCAGAAGTAAACGCAAGTAAAAATGTAGATGCCAGGATTACAGCAGGTGGTAATATTTACATTTATGGTAACCCAGAAAATGTAACAAAAAAGAAAACCTTTGGAGGTCGTATTGAAGTTAGAAATAACTAGAAAATAACAGCAATCAAAATAATAAAAAAGCTTCAATTTTATATTGAAGCTTTTTTTTGTTTAAATAGTTAGAGGTCTTAATTGATTATTTTCTTTACTTTGTGGTAAACACAACCTCTAAACATGTTTGATGATATCCTTACAGCTATTCCTTTTGGTATAATACTATCTTTTACCATAGGTCCTGTATTTTTTGTTTTATTGGAAACAAGTGCTACAAAAGGATTTAGAAGCGCACTTATCTTTGATACTGGTGTGATTTTAGCCGATATTTTATTTATAGTTGTGGCTTTTTATAGTACCGAAAAACTTGTTGGTAAAATAGAAAATGATCCTAATTTTATAATTTTTGGAGGTGTATTATTGCTTATTTATGGTCTAATTTCATTTATAAAAACATCAGGATCTTTTCGTGCAATTGTAAAAGAATATCATAAAGTAGAAATCCAAAAAGACTACGGAAAATTGTTCTTAAAAGGCTTCTTACTTAACTTTATAAATATTGGTGTATTATTAGGTTGGTTAGGTTTTATAGTATTAGCTAATAAAATTACAACTTCAGAAAACGGTGTTATTGTTTTTATTTCATCAATGTTAGCTGCTTACTTTTTAACAGATTTAATAAAAATGGTAGCAGCAAAAAAACTAAAAAACAAATTAACACCAAAACTCATTTTTAAAGCTAAAAAAATAATAGCAATAGTTATTTTTGGCTTTGGTGTTTTATTACTTGCTCAAGGTTTTTTTCCTGAAGAAAAAGAACTAATTAAAGAAAAGTTGGAGCAAATTAACCCTATTAAATCTAATTAATTGAGTAAAATACTTCCTATAGTTTTATCTATATTTTTACGTTTTTCAATATCAATTTTATTAATTGGAGCGCTCTTTAAAATTCAGCATTGGCCTTACGATAGCGTTTTACTAATACTTGGAACTGCTGGTATTTTATTTTTTTATTCTATTCTGTTTCTCTTAAAAAAAGAAAAAAAGAGATTAGATTATGTAAAAGAAGCTTTAGTTGTACTTTGGTGTTTAAATTATGGATATCAAGCCTTACACCTTTATAATTTATCGATAGTTTTTAATATTATTCTATTAATATTGTTTGGCTGGTGGTTTATTAATGAAGGAACAAATTACTTTAGTAAAAGCCATTTTAAGGTAGGAGGTGCAGGAAAAATAGTTTTTATTATTTTTGTAATAATAGCTATAGGGTTTATAGTATTAGGTATGTTATTTAAAATTCTGCATTGGCCTTATGGTATTTTACTATTTACTCTAGGTATTTTATTAGCTTCATTTTTAGTTATAATTGATTATTTTGTAAGAGCGAAATAAAACAAATGGTAAAAACTCAATACCATATCTACGTTATAGAACTCTCGAAAAAAGTGTTTACAGAAAATGCTAAATTTAGAGCAGTAAACCCACAGTTTAATGGTGTGTTAGAATGTCTATATGTTGGTATGACTAGTAAAACACCAAAAGCGCGATTTTTACAACACAAAACAGGTTACATAAATAAAAAAGGACACAAACTATCGTCTAACATTGTCCAGAAGTATGGTAGTTATTTAAGACCAAGTCTTTACAATCATATTGGACCAATAGCCACCAGAGCAGAAGCTTTAAAAATGGAAGCAGCATTGTCTTTAGATTTACGTAGACAACGTTATGCAGTTTGGTTTAATTAACAAATTTAGTTGAAGTTTATTTATCCATCTATAATACATTTTGAAGCGCTGTAACTTATTACTCTAAATTTTCTTAAAATTTAAAACAAAAAAAAGAGCTACTTAAAAAGCAACTCTTTTTTGAGGCGTCTAGCGGATTCGAACCGCTGTAGATGGTTTTGCAGACCACTGCCTAGCCACTCGGCCAAGACGCCATTAATACTGACAGCAAATGTAAAAAAAATAAACTTTTTACACTATTTCTGTTAGTTTTTTCTTTTCTCGGTTAATTCTATCGTAACCATCTGTACATCACCACCAATTGGAGGATTTATTTTACTTACTGCTACTGTTGCTATAGTAATTAATTTATCTTCTTTAAAAATTCGCTTTAAAATACGTTGTGCAACATGTTCTAAAAGCGCACTTGATGTAGCCATTTCTTCAACCACTACTTTATTTAAAAACACGTAATCTACAGTATCTTCTAATTTATCTGAAGACGCACTTTTTTGTAAATCAGCTTTAACCTTTAAATCTACTCTGTAATCACTTCCAATTTTAGTTTCTTCTTTTAAGCAACCATGATAAGCAGTAACACGTATATTTTCAACTTTTATAATTCCCATTTTCTCTAAATTTTGAGCAAAAGTACCTAAAATATCAGTCTACTAAATTTTTAAATACTGGTTAAATTTATTTCAACTAAAAAATAACTAATTTTACAACTTGTTAAATTGATGAAATAGCATAATCAATAACACTAAATTATACAGATGTCTGAAGAGAAAAAATCACTCAATTTTTTAGAGCAAATTATAGAAGAAGATTTAGCTAATGGTTTAGACCAAAGTAAGCTACGTTTTAGATTTCCACCAGAGCCTAATGGGTACTTACATATTGGTCACACTAAAGCTATCGGAATTAGTTTTGGTTTGGGTGAAAAATACAATGCACCAGTAAACTTGCGTTTTGACGATACAAATCCAGCTAAAGAAGAGCAAGAATACGTAGATGCTATCAAAGCTGATATTACATGGTTAGGTTACAAATGGGCAAACGAATTATACTCGTCAGACTATTTTAAGATCTTATTTGATTGGGCTGTTCAGTTAGTAAAAGAAGGTCATGCGTATGTAGATTCACAGTCTTCAGAAGCTATGGCAGAACAAAAAGGAACACCAACACAACCAGGAGTTGATGGTCCTAATCGTAATAGAAGTATCCAGGAAAATTTAGACCTATTCATGAAAATGAAAAATGGCGAGTTTAATGAAGGAGAACATATTTTACGAGCTAAAATAGACATGCAACATGTAAATATGTTAATGCGTGATCCTATTATGTATCGTATATTAAAAAAAGACCATCATCGTACCGGAAGCGACTGGTGTATTTATCCAATGTACGACTGGACGCATGGAGAAAGCGATTATATCGAGCAGATATCACACAGTTTATGCTCGTTAGAGTTTAAGCCTCATAGAGAGCTTTACGACTGGTTTAAGGAGCAAGTGCATACCCATTCAAAAGAAGCGTATCCAATGCTACCTAAACAACGTGAGTTTGCACGTTTAAACCTAAGTTACACCATTATGAGTAAACGTAAGCTACTTAAATTAGTAGAAGATGGT
>JALZUT010000142.1 GCA_023300575.1 Olleya sp. | reverse complement strand
TATTCTTAGACGTTTCAAAGTTAATAAAGTTTAATTATTCATTTCAAAAATAAAACAAACCTATTTCAAAATCAAAAATCATAAATCATTGTGTATCTTTGCAGTCCAAAATTTAGATATGCGTACAAAGTCACTTAAGAAGAACAAAATCAACGTTATAACACTTGGTTGTAGCAAAAATGTTTACGATAGCGAAATCCTAATGGGACAATTAAAAGCTAACGGAAAAGAGGTTGTTCATGAGGAAGAAGGTAATGTTGTAGTGATTAATACGTGTGGATTTATAAACAACGCCAAAGAAGAAAGTGTAAATACTATTTTAGAGTATATGCAAAAGAAGGAAGATGGTGAGGTGGATAAAGTATTTGTAACAGGTTGTTTGTCTGAACGCTATAAACCAGACTTACAAAAAGAAATCCCTAACGTTGATCAATATTTTGGAACCACAGAATTACCTGCTTTACTTAAAGCTTTAGGTGCAGATTATAAGCATGAATTGATTGGCGAGCGTTTGACGACCACACCAAAAAACTATGCGTATTTAAAGATTGCAGAAGGTTGTGATAGACCTTGTAGTTTTTGTGCCATTCCAATAATGAGAGGGAAGCATAAAAGTACACCAATAGAAAATTTGGTTATTGAAGCTGAAAAATTAGCAGCAAACGGAGTTAAAGAATTAATATTAATTGCTCAAGATTTAACCTATTACGGATTAGATATATACAAAAAACGAAATCTAGCAGAATTACTTGAAAACCTTGTAAAGGTTGAAGGTATAGAATGGATTAGATTGCATTATGCATTTCCGACAGGTTTCCCGATGGATGTTTTAGACATCATGAATCGTGAGCCAAAAATTTGTAATTATTTAGACATACCATTACAACATATTAGTGACGCTCTTTTAAAAAGCATGCGTCGTGGTACAACTAAACTAAAAACAACTAAGCTAATTAACGAGTTTAGAACTATAGTACCAAAGATGACGATTCGTACCACTTTAATTGTGGGTTACCCAGGCGAAACAGAAGCGCACTTCCAAGAATTAAAACAATGGGTTAAAGACATGCGTTTTGAACGTTTGGGTTGTTTTACTTATTCTCATGAAGAAAATACACACGCATTTAATTTAGTTGATGATGTGCCACAAGAAGTGAAGCAAGATCGTGCTAATCAAATCATGGAAATGCAGTCTCAAATTTCTTGGGAATTAAACCAAGCAAAAATAGGACAGCAATTTAGAGTTGTTATTGATAGAAAAGAAGGTAATTATTTTATCGGTCGTACCGAGTATGATAGTCCAGACGTAGATAACGAAGTCTTAATTGATGCAACAGAAACGTATCTAAAAACAGGAGATTATTATACAGTAAACGTTACTGAAGCAGAAGATTTTGATTTGTATGCAGAGCTTGTAAAATAGTAAGTTTAAGGTTTTGTTAAGAAACGTTGTATTGATTTTAGGTGAATTTAATATAAATTTGCCTAATAGTTTATCAGTGGTATTCTTCTAAAAGAACAACATAAATTATGATACAACGTATATGGCATGGTTATACAAAGCCTGAAAATGCCGAAGCTTATGAAATATTATTGAAAAGCGAAATTATGCCAAGCATCGCATCCAAACAGATACCAGGTTACGTTGGCATGCAGATACTGCGAAGAGTATCTGAAGAGAATCAAGGAGAAATAGAGTTTATTACAATTATGAACTTTACTAAACTAGATGACATCAAAGGATTTGTTGGTGAAGATTATACTGTGGCTAACTTACCTGAAAAGGCACTCAAACTAATGAAACGTTATGATACGCATGCTCAACATTATAAAATACAAGATCAAAGAGACTATTAGCAGATAACTGAAACGTACTAAATAAAGTTGGAGTGTTTCTTAAACACGTAGTAAATGAAATTAATATGAGTTTATTAGTAAGTTTTCAGTTGTGTTTTTTTCCTAAATTTAATAATCATAAAAACCACCTTTAAAAAGAGGTGGTTGACAACTGTTGGTTTTTTGATGTGATTAGAATCTTATTTTAAGGTCTAAATCGTCTGTTTTGACTTCAAATTTAGCTTCAGAAAATTGAGGTGGTCCAAAACTTAAAGGGTTATTTGATATACCATAGTTTTCTTTTGGCATTCCGTTTTCAAAATCCATTTTGTTATTTTCGTTTTCGTCATGTAAAGCCATTATTGCATAAGTACCAACTGGTACATTTGTAAATGTTACATTTGCTTTATTGTCTGTTATAGATACTGTTTCAAATTTTAAACCTTCACTTTTCATCCAAGTTTCAGTAGTATGTAAAGCAAAAACCACTTTTCCTGTACTGTTTTTTACATTATCAATAATTACGGTAATGGTTTGTCCTACTGTAGTTGTTCCTTTGCTAGTTTGTGCAAAACTTAGGGTAATGCTAAATAAAAATAAAGCAACTGTTTTTAATACGTTGTTTTTTAAGTTGTGTGGTGTTGTAGTTTTCATAATTATATGGTTTTTATTTGTTTACACTTCAAAAGTGCAACAATACTGTCTGCTTTTATAAAACAATTAACCCAACTGTTATTTTTTAATGACGAATTGTAAAAATTTGATTATTAAACCAATTACAGCCTTAAATTACTGGTGTTAATTAAAAGGCACAATCTCTACACGTCTATTTTTACGTCTGCCTTCATCTGTATTACTAGTATCTAATGGTCGTTCTTCACCATATCCTATTTCTTTTAAACGTTCTGGTTTGACACCTTTACTAATTAAATAGTCACGTACAGCTTTAGCTCTGGCAATAGATAATTTTAGATTCACTTCATCAGTAGCAGTATTATCGGTATGACCAGAAATTAAAAACCCTTTAAAGTTACTTTGCTTAATAAGTCCTGCTATTTTATCTAGATTAACTTTGTTATTTTTATTGATTTCAGCTTTGCTGTATTCAAAAAAGATGAATTTAGATAAGTTTTTAAGTGCTGTAGTAGTATTTTGATTGTTAGGTTTTGGACAACCATTATCAACATTAGTTCCTTTTTGTTGTGGACACTTATCGTACTTATCTGGGATACCATCTTTGTCTGTATCTTTTAAAGGACAACCATTATCAACATTAGTTCCTTTTTGTTTTGGACACTTATCGTGCTTATCTGGGATACCATCTTTGTCTGTATCTTTTAATGGGCAACCTTTATTAGTTTTGTCTCCAGGTATTTGTGGGCATTTGTCATAGAGGTCTGATACACCATCTTTATCAGTATCTGGACAACCATTAAGTGTACCTGCATTATCTGGACAATTATCTTTACTGTCAATTATACCGTCACCATCTTTATCTGGACATCCATTTAAATTTGCTAAACCAAAAATATTAGGACATTCATCTTGGGTATTTAAAATGCCATCATTATCATTATCTGCACCACCAAATTTAAAGAGGATTCCTGCAGAATGCTGAAAATGTGGAATTCCGTAATCTTCAAATGCATGTTTATACATAGTTTGAGCCGTAACACCAAAATTATAAGTAATATATAAATTAATACCAACTCCTGCATTTACAGTTCCTGCACCTATCTCATCTAACCAAGTATAACCACCACCAATTGTTGCATATGGGTTTATTATAAAGCTATTGGTTAAGTTGTATTTAAACATTCCATCTAAGGATATGTAAGATAATTCCTGGTCTATATTAATAAGATTTTGCTTGATAGAATTTAAAGATAAATTAGCTTCAAAAGCTAATTTATTAACTATATGTCTAGCAACACCAAGTTTAAAACCAGCAGGATCTAAGTTCCAAGTTTTAAAGCGTCCTTTGTCACCAGGTAGCTTTCTTACAGGATTATTAACTGCATTTGTGCTTAAACTGACTGTCCAAGGTGTAAATTGATCTTGAGCTTGTAAATATTGACTTGTAAATAGGGGGAGAATAACAATTAGTAGAAATACTAAACGTTTCATGTTTTTTAAATATTGATTAATAGCAAAGCTAATATAATCTAAAAAACACACATTTGAAAAACTAGTAGATAAATAGCATAAAAAAATGTATTAAAAGGATTCTATGCTTAATTAAGACCTAAATATTAAAGTAAACCTCTTGCTTTTATCTCTAGATACTTATTTATAGTATCAATAGTTAAATTTTCTGGAGTGGTTAGTATAGAGTAGATACCATATTTTTTTAACTCGTTTACGATTAAGCGTTTTTCAAACGCAAATTTTTCTGCAATTACTTTATCGTAAGCTTGTTGTATGGTTTCTGCAGGTTGTTCTATTAAGGTGTTTAGTTCTGTATTCTTAAAGAAAATAACGACTAATAAATGACTTTTTGCAATTCCTTTTAAATAAGGTAGTTGTCTATGTAAGCTATCTAAGGTTTCAAAGTTGGTGTATAATAAAATTAGACTTCGGTGTGTAATATTGCGTCTTACATCTGCATAAAGACGACCATAATCACTTTCAAAATAATCTGTATTAACGTTGTAGAGACTTTCAAGAATTAAATTCATTTGCGAAGTTCTGCGCTCGGCAACTACACGGTTTTCTACCTTTTTAGAAAAGGTAAAAATCCCTGCTTTATCATGTTTTTTTAATGCTATGCTTGATATTACAAGCGCTGCATTTATGGCATAATCCAATAAAGTTAAACCGTTAAAAGGCATTTTCATAACACGACCTTTATCGATAACCGAATAGACTGGTTGCGATTTTTCGTCCTGAAATTGATTGACCATCAATTGGTTTCGTTTTGCAGTTGCTTTCCAGTTTATGGTACGTAAATCGTCACCTAAAACATAGTCTTTAATTTGCTCAAACTCCATTGTATGTCCTAAACGACGTACTTTTTTAATTCCGTATTGCAACAAATTATTGCTAAAAGCTAGTAAGTCAAATTTTCTAAGCTGAATAAAACTTGGGTAGTTTGGTACCATAGCTTGGTCATCAAAAGTAAAACGTCTGGCTACTAACCCGAAAATAGAGGTCGCATACACGTTAAGCTTTCCAAAATGATACTCGCCACGTTCAACAGGTCGTAATTCGTATTCTAATTCTGAAGCACTTGAAGGTTTTAATTTACGGTCTATTTTAAAGTT
>JALZUT010000141.1 GCA_023300575.1 Olleya sp. | reverse complement strand
TTACAATTCTTTAATCAAATCTCTTATTCTAAGTCTATTACTATAATCAACTTCGTTTAAATCTCTAACAAAACAATAAGCGCTAATGCTTTTGCTTTTAACTTTTTTGGTAAGCTCTTCAACTGTATAGGGTCCAGACTCTTTAGATTTTTCTATGTAATAAAACTTGTGATCGTAAATAATATCTTTAGCTTTATTTTTATACTTTTTATGTAAAAACTGTTGTACTTCTTCTATTGTATTTAATGATTCAGAATAGCTACTCTCGTTAATAAAAATAGCACAATCGTCTGATTGTGATTTATTTAGTACTAACACATCATTGTCTTTAAAAAAAGCAGTCACACTAGTTTCTCCATCTTCCGTAGTTATAGACAAAATGTTTTTTTTTTCTATAAGCCAAGTAGTTTTTATAGTTGATTTGTTTTCTATAATATGAAGTATGTTTTCAGCTTTAAAAACATAAATAGCCTTCTTTTTTGTAATACCATTTACTAAAACCCATTGTTGATTTAAAAGCAACTCCTCATAATGCACTTCATAATCAAAAGGCTTTAGGTTAGGTAATAGGTTAAAAATAGCGTTAGACATATTTAGTTTTATGGCGTTTTATTACAAACGAAAAACTAAAGATAAAATTTTATTGTATATAATAAAAGTGAAGTAAATAATTGGTAACTAACTATTTCTTATTTCGTTTATTATAATTTTTATCACCTCTAGTCTTAGGCTTTTTATATTTAGCAGCAATTTTAAATTTGTAGCTACCACCTAAATTTTCTTTAGAATTTTTTTCGGATTTTTCATGAAAAGCAGGTCCTGGCGCATCTTCATTTTTTTTACGCTTGGTAGGATTGTTATGTTCTCTAATAACAGTACGTTCTTCTTCAATCAGTTCTGTAGAGATTTCAACACCTGCAGGAATTTCCAGTTTAAGAATGGTCATTTGCATCAACTCTTCAATTTTTTGAAGTGACTCTTGTTCTTTTTCAGTAGAAAAAACAAATGCCTGTCCTTCGCGCTCTGCACGACCAGTTCTACCAATTCTGTGCATGTAGTTTTCTGGGTAATCTGGTGTGTCAAAATTAATAACGTGACTTACATTATCAATATCTAAACCACGAGCCATAACGTCTGTTGCAACTAGAATTCGGTTTACACCTTCTCTAAATTGCTCGATACTTCGCAATCTGTAATTCTGTGTTTTGTTAGAGTGAATGACACATAATTCGGCATTAAAATGTTCGTCTAAAGCTTCAAATAGCCTATCTGCCATACGTTTGTTAGATACAAAGACTAAAGCTTTATTAAACGTTTCTGTATCTTGAAACAGATGTACTAATAAATTAAGTTTGGTATAATAATTAGGTACGCTGTATTTGGTTTGCGCAATATTTTCTAAAGGTGTACCAGAAATAGCAATTGATACTTTTTGTGGTGCTGTAAAAAAGTCATTAATCAATTCGTCTACATCTTCTGTCATTGTAGCAGAAAACATAATGTTTTGTCTGCGTTCTGGAAGAATATCAAATATATTAATAAGTTGATGCCTAAATCCTAAATCTAACATAACATCAACTTCGTCAATCACTAAACGTTGTAAAGATTTAAGTTGTAAAACACGACTTAGAGCCAAATCATATAAACGACCAGGAGTTGCCACAATTATATCTTGACCTTGCGCAACAGCTTGTTTTTGAGTGTTAATATTTGTACCTCCATAAACACCAAGTACTCTAACATTGATGTATTTGGCTAGTTTTTCAATTTCATCTACAACTTGTACCACTAATTCTCTAGTTGGTACTAAAATTAAAACACGTGGGTTTTCTTGATTTGAAAACTTAAGGTTTTTAAGTATTGGTAACATATAGGCAAAGGTTTTACCAGTACCTGTTTGTGCAATACCAACCATATCTTTTCCGCTAGAAACCACATTAAAAGCTTCTGCCTGGATTGGAGTAGGTGTTGTAAAACCTAAGTCGTCAATAGCGTTATATAAAGGCGTGTTTAAATTTAAATCTCTAAAAGTCAATTTTTTTGTATTTAAGTAGCAAAGATAGTTTTTTAAGACGTATAAAATTTAGTACTTTGTAATCTTTATAAATAACTTGAGAACCGTAACCAAACATACACTTTCTAACCCAGAACAATTCAAACAAAATTTGTTTAATTGGAGCGCGCAATTTGATGAAATAGTGTGGTTAGATTCTAATCATTACCAGCAAGAATATGCTAACTATGATGCGGTTTTAGCTGTAGACGCTTTTACCAGTATTCAAACCGATTATCTTAACGCTTTCAAGCAGTTTAAAGAATACCAAACGCTAACTAAAGACTGGCTTTTTGGCTATTTGTCTTACGATTTGAAAAATGATGTAGAACAACTTAAGTCTACTAATTACGATGGATTAGAGTTTCCGGACTTGTATTTTTTTCAACCTAAAAAACTATTTTTATTAAAAGGTAATACAGTTGAATTGCACTACTTAAAAATGGTAGACGATGAAGTTGATTTTGATTTAAAAGCAATTGAAAAACAATGTCAAACCGAACGCAGTCGAAGTGCTATTGATGTTAACAATCCTATAAAAATACACCTTCGTATTAATAAAGACCAGTATTTTGATAAAATTGAAAAGGTATTAGCTCATATAACAAGAGGAGATATTTATGAAGCTAATTTTTGTCAAGAGTTTTACGCAAATAATACTACAATTAATCCTTTTGAGACGTTTAATAAATTAAACGTCATATCAAAGCCTCCATTTGCAACCTTTTTAAGGTTACATGATAAATACTTATTATCAGCTTCACCAGAGCGTTATATTAAAAAAGAAGGCACAAAAATAGTGTCGCAACCCATAAAAGGGACAGCAAAACGAGATGAAGATTTTATAATGGATTCTATTTTAAAACACGACTTAGTTGCAAATCAAAAAGAACGTAGTGAAAACATAATGATTGTAGATTTAGTTAGAAATGACTTATCTGTAACAGCAAAAAAAGGAAGTGTAAAAGTAGAAGAGTTATGCAAGTTGTATACGTTTGATCAGGTGCATCAAATGATTTCTACAGTTGTTTCTCAAGTAGAAGCAGACACACATCCAATAGATATAATTAGAACCACTTTTCCGATGGGAAGTATGACAGGAGCTCCAAAAATCTCAGCAATGAAAATAATTGAAGACTTAGAAGAAACCAAACGCAGTTTATATTCTGGAGCAGTTGGTTACATTACGCCAGATAATGATTTTGACTTCAATGTGGTTATTAGAAGTATTTTATACAACAAAACTAATAAGTATGTCTCGTATTCAGTTGGTGGCGCAATAACAGCTAAAAGCAAACCTTTAAACGAATACGAAGAGTGTTTAGTTAAGGCAAAAGCAATGCGAACAGTATTAGAAGAGTAGGGTTTTTCTTATAAAGATATCATGCAAAAAGCTACTAAAATTTCTTTGTGGATCTCTGTGCAAGCTCTCTGAATCTTAGTGTAATAATAAATACGTAAAACCCGTCTCAATAACCTATCAGAACTCACATAAATTATAGAGTCTTAAAGAGGACTCTTTTTTACCTAAAATCCGTTTCCAAAACTCAAAAAGCACTACCTTTAACACGTGCAAGAACAATTCCTAAATCATATAAAAAGTAACCTTCCTTTCCTTCAACAAAGCAAGCTAATTATTACCATTTCTGGTGGTTTAGATTCTGTTGTTTTAACCCATTTATGTAACGCTTTAAACCTAAATTTTGGATTAGCACATTGTAATTTTAATTTAAGAGAAAATGAAAGTGATGCAGATGAAGCATTTGTGTTTGACTTAGCAAAAACCTTAGATTTAGAAGTGTTTGTTCAGCATTTTGATACCAAAATGTATGCAAAAGCAAACAAGTTATCCATCCAAATGGCAGCAAGACAGTTACGCTATAATTGGTTTCAGGATATTGCAGAACAACTTAAATTTGATTACATATTAACAGCACATCATGCTGACGATAATTTAGAAACCTTCCTCATAAACCTAACAAGAGGAACAGGTTTAGAAGGTTTATCTGGTATACCAGAAATTAATGATAACGTAGTAAGACCGCTTTTAATATTTTCTAGAGAAGAGATAAAACACTATGCTAAAGCTAATAATTTAAAATGGAGAGAAGATAGTAGTAACGCGTCTACAAAATACTTGCGTAATAAGCTTAGACATGATGTCATTCCGACTTTAAAAGAAGTGAATCCAGAGTTATTAGCTAATTTTAAGAATACCCTTAGTAATTTAAATGATACAACAGATATCATTGAAGAAAGCGTTAATGCAGTTTTAAAACGTGCCATTAAAACTATAGACGACACTAATATTACGTATTACGTTTCAGCGTTTATAAAACTTAATAATCCAAAAGCGTATTTATTTCAAGTCTTTAAAGATTTTGGTTTTACGCAATGGGATGATATTGTTAATTTATTAACAGCACAAAGTGGTAAGCAAGTGTTTTCTTCATCTCATAATTTATTAAAAGATCGTGAATGTTTGATTTTAAGTCAAATAGATTTAGAGGATACTAATTTTGAAATAACAATCAATTCCGAAGATCAAAACATAAAAACACCTCTTGGAGATTTAAGTTTTATAGCTAGTAGTAAAGTCCATAAAACAGATAAATCTACAATTTATGTAGATGCAAAAACGTTAAACTTTCCATTAACTGTAAGGCATTGGCAAGATGGCGACTACTTTTATCCATTAGGTATGCAAGGTAAAAAGAAGCTTAGTAAGTTTTTTAAAGATGAAAAATTGTCTTTGATAGCTAAACAAAAGGTCTTATTATTGTGTAACGAAAACGAAATAGTTTGGGTGATTAATCATCGTGCAAACACTAGATTTAAGGTGACAGATACAACTAAATCAATACTAAAAATTAAACTATCAAAATGAAGCAAATCTTAGCTTTTTTATTCTTTTCATTGACTTTTATAAGTGTTAACGCACAACTAGAACCTGTGAAATGGTCAACTGAAATAGAAAAAATATCTGATACCGAATATAATTTAATTTATACAGCAGATATAGAGAAAAATTGGCA
>JALZUT010000140.1 GCA_023300575.1 Olleya sp. | reverse complement strand
AAGCGTTAAAGGATAAACGCTTAAAAAGCTAGGCAAATAAATAGACAATAGAAATAAAAAAACCTGAACATTTGTTCAGGTTTTTTTTATGATAAATATAAGAGATAAAACAATTAGTTTATTTCAAATGTGATTTTTAAGTTTACTCTAAAATCAACTACTTCACCGTCTTTTACACTAGCACTTTGGTCTTGTACATAAACAGAACGTATGTTTTTAAGACTTTTAGAAGCGTGTTTTACTGCTTTTTTTGTCGCATCTTCCCAACTACTTTCTGAGTTAGATAATATTTCAATTACTTTTAATACTGCCATAATATTTGTTTTTTAATTATTAATTCTTCAATAAAATTACAAATATTAATGCTAAAAAAAAGAAAATCACTAACTAATGACTAAAATAATTAGATTAAAGGTTGTGTTTTAATGATGAAATTAACCATTTATTGCCACAACAGAATTGACTTGTCCAGCTAGCATTTCTTTAAGCATATTCTCTATACCATTTTTTAAAGTAAAGGTTGAAGATGGACAACCACTACAAGCACCTTGTAAAATTACTTTTACAGTCTTGGTTTCTGGATCATAAGAATCAAATTGAATATTACCGCCATCACTTGCTACAGCTGGCTTTATATATTCTTCAAGAATATTCACTATTTGCTTTGATGTATCATCTAAAGTTTCAAAGTGAGCTTCTATTTTTTCTGTAGATTTTTCAACTATTTCTGGTGCATTTGGTGATACAATTTCTTTTGCATCTTCAACATAAGTTCTTATAAATTCTCTTAACTCAAATGAAATATCATTCCATTCTGCGATGTCATATTTAGTTATAGAGATATAGTTTTCATCAAAAAACACACTTTTCACAAAAGGAAAATGAAACAATGCAGTCGCCATAGGTGATGGTTTAGCAGTTTCGATAGATGTAAATTCATAACTAGAAGTCACAAGCTTTTTATTAGCAACAAATTTTAGAACAGAAGGGTTTGGTGTACTCTCTGTATAAACTGTTATTGCTGCTTTTTTTGTTTCTGCAGTTTCATTTACTGCTTTGTTTCCTTCATTTAAATAAGTTGTAATCTGCTCTGCAACTTCATTTTTAACAGCATCCCATTCTACTATATCAAAACGTTCAATAGCTATAAAATTACTTGATAGATATACTTTTTTCACAAAAGGCAAATAGAATAACTGCTGAGCTAAAGGAGAGTCTTTTGCTTCGTCTATATTACTAAATTCAAAGCTTTGATGTTGTGTTATAAATTGATTAAGCTCAAATTTTATGATAGTTGGATTGGAAGTTTCTTGTATATTAACTTTGAAATTATTCATCTAGGTTATTTTTTTGCAAAAATACTAAAGAAATCTATAGTTATCTATATATTTGGCTTTTTATAAAAAGGTCTATTTTTGAAATATTTTAGTTTTTCTGCTAAAACATTTTTATATTGAAACCTTTAACTTTTTGGTTTTAATTTATAAGCTGTAAATTTATATATTTGGTACCTGTTTATAATTTTTTCATTAAAAAGGAGTTATAAACCTAATAGCCTATTTATTTGACCAATTCTACCTCGAAACAAGAGATTATGAGATTAAAGAACATATTTTTAATAGCAATTGTAGCCATATTTGGTATTCATTATTCTAATGCCCAAGAAGGACTTCCTATTTATTCAGATTATTTAACAGATAATTATTACCTAATTCACCCTTCTATGGCTGGTGCAGCAAATTGCGCTAAAGTTAGAGTTACAGGAAGACAACAATGGTTTGGTGATGATAATGCGCCAAAATTAGTAACAGCAAGTATTAATGGACGTATTGGAGATTCTCAATCTGGGATTGGTGGTATTATTTATAGTGATCAAAATGGTTTTCATTCTCAAACAGGTGTGTATTTAACGTATGCACATCACTTAATGTTTTCTAGAAGTACAACAGATTTAAATCAATTATCATTTGGACTAAGTGTTGGCGCAATACAATATAAGTTAGATCAGTCTACTTTTTTTACTGATGGTTTTGATCCATTGATAATGGAGATAAGTCCTTCTGCAACGAATTTTAATGTAGATTTTGGATTTTCATATTTTTTGTATAATTTTTATGCTCATGCAACTGTAAAAAACGTTCTCGAAAATGATGGTGTTAATTTTAACAATAATCCAGGGAATTTAAATTTTAATAACTTAAGAACATACCTTATATCGGTTGGTAACACATTTGGTAGTTATGGAAGCGAATGGAGTTTTGAGCCATCTGCACTGTTTTTGTATAGAGATGCTACAGAAGAAGCGTCTTTTGATATTAACTTAAAAGCATACAAAACAATGGACTTTGGTAAAGTTTGGGGAGGATTGTCTTATAGACGTTCTTTAGATGGTGCAGAATTTTTAGACGGAACAGGAGTAAGTAGTCAAAAATTTCAACTTATCACACCAATTTTGGGCGTAGATGTTAATAATTTTGTTTTTGCTTATAATTACAGTTATCAGTCTAATGATATTGTCTTTAATAATGGTGGTTTTCATCAATTAACATTAGGGTATAACTTTAATTGTAGTAAAGCTAGATATAGTTGTAATTGCCCAGCGATTAATTAATACTAAAAATATAACATAATAAAAAGTCTCGATTTTATCGAGGCTTTTTTTGTTTAAAAAATAGCAATGAGTAAACACTTATTTTAAATGAGTGAGTCTGCCAATTAAATGAGTAAACCCTACAATTTGATTAGTTTATAAATCAAAGTTTTAAAAGTCCATTTTATTTAATGGTTTAAAGTCACTAAGTTTATGTTTTAGAAATTTATAAATGAAGTACCTACGCCTAATATTAACCTTGTTTTTATGCTACATCTCTCAAATTGTTGTGGCACAAAATGAAACTTTAAGAAGTGAAGAAACCCTTTTTACAGTAAAAGGACTAGTTCATGATAGTGATACCTCTGACCCGATTCCTGACGTTAATATCCAGGTAAATGGAGGTTCTTATACTAGTTCAAGCTTTGATGGCGAATTTAGAATACAAGTAAAAAAAGGTGACGAAATTAGGATTAGTCATAAGGATTTTGAAACCGTTTATTATACCGTAAAAGACGACGACGATATTATTGTAGAAGTAGAGTCTATACAAGAAAGTTCTTACGTGTTTAAAAGAAAAACAAAAGAGAATACTTTTAAAAGCCTTATAGATTCGGCTCAGTTTTATAAAAAAATATCAGCCCAAAAAAGTATTCAATTTATAACCGAAAGCATCCCCAAAAGCACATCTGTAAAAGAAAACGCAGAAGCTTTTGAAATGCTTGCTGATGTGTATATGCAATGGAAACAGTACGATTTAGCCATTACAAATTATAGAATAAGCCTTAATAATGTTAAAACTAAAGATGTTAGTTTAAAGCTAGCAAAAGCCTATGAGCTAAATAAAAACTATCAAGAAAGTTTAGCAATCTATAATACCCTAGAAGATGATGACTTGTCCAACTGGCAAAAAACAGTAAAACAAGAAGGTTTGGGTGATGTTTATAATAAAACCGGAGAAATAGATAAGGCAATTGAAAAATATACTAAAGGATTAGAGATAGCCGATCAGGCTAAGATTCAACATAAAATAACAGATTTAAATTCTAAATTAGCTGAAAGCTATAATCTTAATGGTCGTCTAGAAAAAGCGGAAGGCTTTTTTGAAACTTCAGTAGATTTAGCAACCCAGGAAAATAAAACAAGAGAAGTTGAACAAAAGATAAAAATCGCTGATTTTCTGAATGTAAATCGTGCTTATGATGACGAAATACAAACTAGGAAACAAATTATTAAAGATATAGATGTAATAGAAAGAGATTCTATTATTGATAATGAAAGTGCTTTAACCAAACAAAAACAAAACTATAAGATTGGTAATGCCTATTATTTGCAAAATGATTTTGAAGAAGCAATTCCGTATTTAGAGAAAAGTATTGCAGAAGCAGAAGACCGAGAAGATTTAATTGTAAAAAAAGACGCAACTAAAAAGCTTACAGATGTTCTGGTAGAATCAGGAAATTTTAGCAAAGCAAAAATTACATTTGAAGAGTACGTTAAAACCGTAGACAAACTTTATATAAAAAAAGAACAAGAAATTGCACAAGCTGCTCGTTTTAATAAGCGAATGGCAGAAAATCAAAATCGTATTGCTACATTAGAAACAGATAGAAAACTAACCTTAAGTCAAGTAGAGTTATCTGACGAGAAAAACAAACGTCAACGACTTATTATCTATTCTTTAATTGGTGGTTTGTTGCTATTAGCCTTAACTGCCTACTTAATGTATAAATACATCAAGCAGCAAAAATTAGCAAATAACTTATTGGCTTTAAAATCATTGAGAAGTCAAATGAATCCGCATTTTATTTTCAATGCATTAAATTCTGTAAATAGTTTTATTGCAACAAATGACGAGCGTACGGCAAACAAATACTTATCCGATTTTTCAAAATTAATGCGTGCAGTACTAGAAAATTCTGAAGAAGATTTTATTCCGTTAGAAAAAGAAATAGAACTTATAGAATTATACACTAAGTTAGAACATTTTAGATTTCAAGATAAATTTGAATACACTATAGAAGTAGATAAAACAATAGATGTTGAAGCTTATAAGATTCCGCCAATGCTATTACAACCTTATATAGAAAATGCGGTTTGGCATGGATTGCGTTATAAAGAAGAAAAAGGAGTGTTAACAATATCTATAGTTAAAAAGCGAAAAGGAGAAATAGAAATAACCATAGCAGATAACGGAATTGGACGTAAAAAATCTAAAAGTTTAAAAACCGAAAACCAACAAAAGCACAATTCTAAAGGTTTAGGAAATATCAAAAAACGTGTTTCTATTTTAAACGAAATGTATAAAGACAAAGTAGATGTTTTTATTACTGATAAAGAAGGTAAAGGCGATGTTGGGACTAAGGTTTTAGTGACTATAAAGAAAGATTAACTATCATTCCTGCGAAAATAGTAATCCACTCATCGATAAAAAATTAATTAAAAGATTCCTGCCTACGCAGGAATGACAGAATTATGAAACTAAACGCAATATTAGTAGAAGACGAAGAAAATAGCAGAACAATACTAAAAACCTATTTAAATAAATACTGTCCAAGTGTTAGCATTTTAGGCGAAGCCTCAAATATTAACGAAGGATTAGAATTAATCAGAACACTAGATTTAGATTTAGTTTTTTTAGATGTAGAGATGCCTTACGGAAATGCATTTGATTTATTAGATAAAGTTGGCGACCGTGATTTCGAAACCATTTTTGTAACCGCATACAACAACTACGCAATTGATGCACTTAATGCACACGCTTCTTATTATTTAATGAAACCAATAGATATTGACGAGCTTATTAAAGCAGTAGACTATGTTGTAGAAATCAAAACAAAAGAAGACGCCTTGCAAGACCAGGTTTTAATACCAAGAACGAATAATGTAGAAGGTAAAATAACCATACCGCAGCAAGACGGATTTGAAGTTTTAAATACAAAAGACATCTTGTATTGTAAAGCAGACGATAATTATACAGAGATCTATTTAAATACAAATAAAAAGAAAGTGGTTAGTAAAACACTTAAATATTTTGAAGACGCATTAACCAAATCTGGATTTGCACGTGTACACAAAAGTTACCTAGTAAATGTTGGAGAAGTAGTTAAATATGTAAAAGGAAAAGGGGGTAGCGTTATCTTAAGTAACGGAAAAGAAATTATGGTATCAGCTTCTAAAAAGTCAGATTTATTGTCTTATTTTAAATAACACGTCTTAGTACATAGGTTAAGCAGCAATCTCATAAATTAAAAAACTAATTTCAAAAGTAATATATCATGCCAATCATAAAACCAGTAAACGGTAAGTCACCACAAATACAAGAAGACTGTTACTTAGCCGAAAACGCTACAATAGTAGGCGATGTTCAAATAGGTAAGCAATGTAGTATTTGGTTTAATGCCGTATTACGTGGCGACGTGCATTACATAAAATTAGGAGATAAAGTCAACATTCAAGATGGAGCAATCGTACACTGTACCTATCAAAAACACCCAACAACTATTGGTAATAATGTCTCAATCGGTCATAATGCAATAGTGCATGGATGTACGATACACGATAACGTTTTAATAGGTATGGGAAGTATTGTAATGGATAATTGTGTGGTCCAAAGTAATAGTATAGTTGCAGCAGGAGCAGTCGTAACTCAAAATACAATTGTAGAGTCCGGAAGCATTTACGCAGGTGTGCCAGCTAAAAAAGTAAAAGACATTAGTAAAGCGCTAATTAATGGAGAGATTAACCGAATAGCAGAAAACTACGTCAAATACTCCAGTTGGTATAAATACTAGTTTTTACCTGTAAAGACCTTGTCGGAATTAGCGTTACCACAAGGGTTGCGTCGGAGTTTATCCTGAGCGTAGTCGAAGGGTTGTTTTTTTTGCCATATATGGCAGCAAAAAAAGGATGTCACTTCTATCGCTAACGCACTTATTAGCTAATTTTATGTTTAATTACAAGTATTAAATCCTCTATAGAGCTTATAGCATTAATAGCTTCAGTAGATAAAAATTCGTTTAAACCAATAGCGGTTTCATCTAAAATTACAGGATAACTAAACGCCTCATCTGGGTATTTAGCTTTGAATTCATCTAGATGTAAAAAATCAAAATCTAGATTAGAGTTTTTTCTAAAGTCTTTCCAAATTAAATTCTCAGAAAACGTATCATAAGTTAAAGCACAAAGTTTACAGTTATAAGTTTTTGGACTAAAAAGCTTATGAGCCACATCCAAAACCATGTTTCCTATTCCAGAATTAGCATTATATATAAACAGTAGTTTTTTCATAATAACTAAGTCGTTTACTAATTACTGTAATTACAGAATATTAATACTAACCACAAAGCCTTCGTTGCTTCTAATGTTACAAACCGTATTATCTTCAAAAATAAGATACTGTCCTTTTATACCTTTTAAAATACCTTTGTAGTGATGTGTTTTGCCAAAGTTTAAAGATTTAGGTTTTTCTGGATATTGCAACACAGGAAACATAATATTTGTTTCCTTGTTATTGTCAATAAAATAAGACTTAGCTTCTTCAGGTATATATTGTTTTAATTTATCTCGCCATTCAACTAAGCTTACATCCTTTATCTCATTTTTAAGCATTGTGCGCCAATTGGTTTTATCTCCAACATAATCTTTTAGCGCAACCTCTGTAATTCCTGCTAAATAACGATTAGGAGCTTCTAAAATAGCTATTGCTTCATGTGCACCTTGATCTATCCATCGTGTCGGGATTTGACTTTTCCTGGTTACACCAACTTTAACGTTACTAGAATTAGCCAGATAGACAATATGAGGTTTTAGTTGTACTTGTTTTTCATAAGCCAAATCACGTTCTTCAATATCTAAATGCGCTTTGCTTAGTTCGGGTTTCATAATCCAATCTGCAGCTTGCGGAATATCAAAAAAACAACTCTTACAAAATCCTTGACGGTAAATAGGTTTGTTTAAATGACAGTTTAGGCACTCATGTCCTACAAAATTAAACTCTAAAGTTTTATTTAGTAATTGGTTAAGATTTATAAAGTCATTTTTAAACACCAAGTAATATGATATTGGTTCTAAAAATTCGGTTTGCATTTTTGTTAAAACACCTTGGTAGGTCATGAAAAAAAGTATTATTTTTAAAAAATAAAGATACAATAATTCTATGCCAATCCCACTTGTTAATTCCATTGCATCTTGGTTTTTAAAGAAGCGTTTTCATCAAATAGAACTCTTTTTAAAATACCCAAATGAGGTACAAGAGGAGTTGTTGTTTAGTTTGTTAGAAATAGCAAAAGATACAGAAACGGGTAAGCAACACGAGTTTTCTTCAATTAAAAGTTATGCAACTTTTGCAGATCGTGTACCGATTTCTACTTATGAATGTTTTCAAGAAAAAATAGAACGTAGTAGAAGAGGTGAAAGTAATATCTTTTGGTCAAAGCCAATAAAGTGGTTTGCAAAATCTAGTGGTACTACAAATGCAAAGAGTAAATTTATTCCAGTCAGTTTAGAGTCATTAGAAAATTGTCATTACGCTGCAAGTAAGGACTTGTTATGTATGTATTTAAACAATAATCCAGATTCGCAGCTCTTTACTGGTAAAAGTTTACGTCTAGGAGGAAGTAAAGAGTTATACAAAGAAAACGGAACTGTTTTTGGAGATTTAAGTGCTATTTTAATAGATAATATGCCTTTTTGGGCAGAGTTTAGTAGTACGCCAAGTAGTAAAGTATCTTTAATGAGCAATTGGGAAACCAAAATGGATGCTATTGTAAAAGAGACTATAAATGAAAATGTTACTAGTCTTGCAGGCGTACCAAGTTGGATGCTTGTGTTGCTTAATAATGTTTTAGACGAAACTGACAAAACAAGCTTGTTTGATATTTGGCCAAATCTAGAAGCATACTTTCATGGAGGCGTAAGTTTTAATCCATACATAGATCAGTATCGTAATATTTTACCTAAAAAGGACTTTAAATATTATGAGATTTATAATGCTTCGGAAGGCTTTTTTGCTATTCAAGATCAAAATTATTCGGGTGACTTATTACTGATGTTGGATTATGGTATTTTCTATGAGTTTATACCGATGGATAATTATGGAAAAGAGAACCAAAAAGTAATCCCGTTAAGCGAAGTAGAGCTTAATAAAAATTATGCTGTTATCATTACTACTAATGCAGGACTTTGGCGTTATAAAATAGGTGATACAGTTAGATTTGTGTCTATTAGTCCCTATAGAATTAAAGTGTCAGGGCGTACAAAGCACCATATAAATGTTTTTGGTGAAGAGTTAATAATAGAAAATGCTGAAGACGCGTTAAAAAAAGTGTGTAAAAAAACCAAATCAGAAATTGTAGATTACACAGCAGCACCGATTTTTATGGAAGGTAAAGAAAAGGGTGGTCATGAATGGTTAATCGAGTTTAAAACACCTCCAAAAGATATTAATTATTTTAATGAGCTATTTGATAATGCGCTTAAAAGTTTAAACTCAGACTACGAAGCAAAGCGTTATAATAATATGACTTTAAATAAACCAAAAATAAATGTAGCAAGAGCACATCTGTTTTACGATTGGTTAAAACAAAATGATAAACTTGGTGGTCAACATAAAGTGCCAAGATTGTCTAATACACGTCAATATTTAGATGATTTATTGTTACTTAATAACTAACAGAGTGTTTAATAATTATTAGAAAATCTATAATACAATTAATTAAACACACTACTTTTGTAAGATAAATTAGATATAAGAAGAAAACTAAGTTAACACATATGTTAAGCTTTGTATTGCAAAACAACAACAACTTAACTCTCTGTTTTTTAGTGTTATAATGTTTGTGTTTAAAATCTATTAATCAGACTTAAGGGAAAGTCACATTAATATTATTAATCAAAAAAACCACTTTATATATTTGATATAAGGTGGTTTTTTATGCTACAAAATCTTTGTAAAGCATTGCTTTAAACAAAAAACACGCATTTCTTATTTTTTTAATTTATATTTGAAATTATTAAATATTGGCTTATCATGTCATAAATTATCTGTCCATTTAATCTACATTTATGAAGGTAACGCTAATTGTCTTTCTATTCTTTTTTTTTAATATTACCAGTGGTCAAACTATCCCAAAATCATTTGATGATCAAACAACATGGCAAACATTTAAATATGACATGGGTAGTGTTATTAAAGGTATTGGTCATGCATATAGTAGACCAGTCCATTGGAAAGGAAAGCAATGGCTTAACTTTGCAGGACTTGCAGCTGGAACAACGCTAATAACTTTTGTAGATGATGAATTTGATCATTGGGCAGATGGTTTTCGAGATAACGTTTCTAATAGTGTTTTAGAATTTGGAGGCCGATATGCAAGACCTGAAGGCAACTATGGGCTTAGTAGCGCTGTATACTTTGCGGGTTTATTCACTAAAAATGAAAAACTCCGTAGAACTGGAGTTTTAATGGTGGCTTCCACTATTACAGGAGGAGTTTTGCAACAACTAACAGTTCGAGTTATAGGAAGAGCAAGACCATTAACAGGCGAATCTGCAAGTGCTTTCGACCCTTTTCTTTTTAAAGAGGTTAAAGGTTTTGATTCTTTTTTCTCTGGGCATACGGTTTTATCTTTTACAAACGCCTACGCAATTGCAAAACAATTTGAGAATCCGTGGATAAAAGCAGGTATTTATACTGTAGGGATGATTCCTGGTTTTACAAGAATCGTGATCAGTAAACATTGGCTTTCTGATGTTTTATTAGGAACAGCAATGAGTATTTTAGTTGTAGAGTCTATTGATAAATACTTAGATAATAGGTACAACCAAAAATATAATAATAACAACAAAAAAGTAAATTGGGCTTTAAGTTTTGCTCCAAGAAAACTTGGGCTTACCCTTAGTTTCAATTAAAACATTCTTATACCTATTCTATACATTGAAACTATATTTCAATCTGCTATAAATTGATACTATTGATTTAGTATACTATCTTTATCATAATAAAAACTAATACTGTTTGACATTTGATAAAAGATATTAAAACGCTTTTTTATCAATGAAGCATTAAACAAACCTCTTCAAAAACAAGACACCTTTCGATTAAAAAAAAATAGGTTAACAAATAAGTATGCTAGCGATTAAAACCCTTCGGATCCGCTCAAGATAAACTTATCTTTTAAATAGAAAAAACTGCTTAAAAGCAGTTTTTTCTATTTAAAAGATGTACTGAAATATTTATGTTCATGAACTCCATATTTTAAAATAAGGATCAATGAATAAAAATGAGACCTATAGGTAACGCTAAAAATATTACAATTTATGAAACAGCCTTCAATTTCTTTAAAGTTGTTTTACTAAGTTTCTTTTCAGCATAAGCTCTAGTAATATTTAGTTTCTTTGTTTTACTTCCTGGTAGTTCAAACATCGCGTCTGTTAAAATCTCTTCGCAAAGACTACGTAAACCTCTGGCTCCAAGTTTATACTCTATTGCTTTACCTACTATAAATTGTAGTGCATCATCGTTTATACTTAATTCTATGTCGTCCATTTCAAACAATTTTTTATATTGTTTGATTATTGCATTTTTAGGCTCTGTTAAAATAGCTCTAAGGGTGTTTGCATCTAAAGGATCCATGAAGGTTAATACTGGTAAACGACCAATAATTTCTGGTATTAAACCAAAATCTTTTAAATCTTTTGGGATAATGTATTGTAGTAAATTGTCTTGATCAACAACTTCCTCTTTAATTGAAGCGCTATAACCAACCGCTTGCATATTTAAACGTTTAGATATAACACGCTCTATACCATCAAAAGCACCACCTGCTATAAACAAGATGTTTTCAGTGTTAACTTCTATAAATTTTTGATCTGGATGTTTACGTCCTCCTTTTGGTGGTACGTTTACAACTGTACCTTCTAGTAATTTTAATAATGCTTGTTGTACACCCTCGCCAGAAACATCTCTAGTTATTGATGGATTATCACTTTTACGAGCAATTTTGTCTATTTCATCTATAAAGACAATACCTCTTTGTGCTTTTTCTAAATCGTAATCTGCTGCTTGAAGTAAGCGTGTTAAAATACTTTCTACATCTTCACCCACATAACCTGCTTCTGTTAAAACAGTAGCATCAACAATAGCTAATGGTACGTTTAACATTCTAGCAATGGTTTTTGCCATTAAGGTTTTACCAGTACCAGTTTGTCCAACCATGATAATGTTTGATTTTTGTATCTCAATATCATCATTTGTTGGTGGTTGTAAAAGACGTTTGTAATGGTTGTAAACTGCTACAGACATTACTTTTTTAGTATGTTCTTGACCGATAATGTATTCGTCTAAAAACTTTTTAATTTCTTGAGGTTTTTTCAGCATTAATTCTGCCGACAATCCGTTTTCATCTTCTTGTTTAGATTCTTCTACTACTATACCATTTGCTTGCTGGATGCATCTGTCACAAATGTGCGCATCTAATCCTGCAATTAATAAATTGGTTTCTGGCTTTTTTCTACCACAAAACGAACATTCTAATTCTTCTTTTGCCATTTCTATTTAGTTAAAAGTTAAAAGTGAAAAGT
>JALZUT010000139.1 GCA_023300575.1 Olleya sp. | reverse complement strand
CCAGAATGGAAATGATTATTCCTTAATTCTGCAAAAGTACCAGCTAAAACCAGTTCTATATCTAAAGGAGATCTAAAATAATCTTGAGGGTAAATATTTTGAGCTTGAGTAAAAGTTGAAAAAAAAACAAGTAGTAAAAAGATATGTCGCATAAAAAAATGGTTACTGCTAAAATATAAATTAGCTTTCAATTTACAAAGTAAAATCAAATACTAAGCCATATTGTTGATAATGAGCTAAAATAAAATTAGATTAAAAAATTATCAAAAAACAATCGAAAAATAGTTGTATTTTATTAACTTTGTATGATAAGTATCGGTATTAGTACATGAGTAAAATTGAAGATATTGTTGACACTTTAGAGAATAAAATCAGTAAAGTCTTGCACAGACAACAGGTTTTAAAATCTGAAAACGAAAAATTGAAAGATCAATTACAACAATCTCTGTCCAAAATAACAACTAAAAATTTAGAGTTAGAAAATTGGCAAGACAAGTACAATACGCTAAAAATGGCTAATACCATACTTGGCAGTGACAATGATAAACGAGAAACAAAACTCAAAATAAACGCATTAATTAGAGATATTGACCATTGCATAAGTCAGTTATCGAGTTAATGTTACACTAGTTTTATGGCAGACACGCTAAAAATAAAGTTATCTATAGCAAATAGAGTCTACCCATTAACTATTGCACCTAGTCAGGAAGAAGGATTGCGTCTAGCAGCAAAGAAGATTGAAGCTATGATATTGCAATTTGAGAATAGCTATTCTGTAAGAGATAAGCAAGATGTATTAGCCATGTGTGCTTTACAATTTGCTTCTCAAGTAGAACAGAAAGCGCTAGATAAAGAGTATGTGTCAGAACATGTAGAGGATAAGCTTAACGCTTTGAATGATATGTTGAAAGCGCATCTTAGTTTATAACAAAAACGTTCTTATAACATAATAAAATTAGGTTACTGCCTACATTAATTATTTTTTTGATAAACTCAACACTATTTCTTTAAAAAGGGTGAGTTGAAGTTGTAAAAGCATGCTGCTAATACTTTGTATTTAGGCAGACCCTTGATCAGCTTGTTAGCCCTAAACTTATTTTTAAGGAGTTTATACAAAATCCCAATTAGTGTAGGTTTTTTTTATGGTAACATTTATATACTAAACTAACAAAAATGGATAATACAATTTTAATTATTGCAGGTGTCGCAATTGGCGCAATATTAGGCTTTATAATAGCAAAACTACTAGAACGAAGTAATGCTTCAAAACTTATTAAAAACGCTAAAAAATCTGCATCTGGCATTATAAAAGAAGCCAATATAGAAGGAGAAGGCATTAAAAAAGATAAAATATATCAAGCTAAAGAGAAGTTTTTAGAGCTTAAAGCAGAACATGAAAAAGTAATTTTGTCTCGTGACAAAAAAATGTCTGAATCTGAAAAACGCACTAGAGATAAAGAATCTCAAACCTCTAGTGAATTAGCTAAAAATAAAAAGTTAAATACTCAGGTTGAAGAAAAAGTTAAAGACTACAATCATAGAATTGATGTTTTAGGTAAAAAGCAAGATGAGTTAGACCGACTACACAAAAGTCAAGTAGAACAGCTTGAAGTTATTTCTAGCTTATCTGCAGAAGATGCCAAAACACAGTTAGTAGAGTCGTTAAAAGGTGAAGCTAAAAGTGATGCTATGTCTTACGTCCAAAACAAGATGGAAGAAGCCAAAATGACTGCGCAGCAAGATGCTAAAAAAATTATTATTAATACCATACAACGTATTGGTACAGAAGAAGCAGTAGATAATTGTGTGTCTGTATTTAATATAGAAAGTGATGATGTTAAAGGGCGTATTATTGGTCGTGAAGGACGAAATATTAGAGCAATAGAAGCAGCAACAGGAGTAGAGATTATAGTAGATGACACACCAGAAGCTATTATCTTATCATGTTTTGACTCTGTTAGAAGAGAAATTGCACGTTTGTCACTACATAAATTAGTTACAGATGGACGTATTCACCCAGCACGAATAGAAGAGGTTGTAAAAAAGACTCAAAAACAAATAGAACAAGAAATAATAGAAGTAGGTAAGCGTACAGTTATAGATTTAGGAATTCATGGATTACATCCAGAATTAATAAAAATGGTAGGACGTATGAAATACCGTTCTTCTTATGGACAAAACCTATTACAACACTCGCGTGAAGTAGCTAAGCTTTGTGGTGTAATGGCTGCAGAATTAGGTTTAAATCCTAAATTAGCAAAACGTGCAGGATTATTACATGATATAGGAAAAGTACCAGATGCAGAAGCAGACATGGAAACACCACACGCTATTCTAGGAATGCAATGGGCAGAAAAATTTGGTGAAAAACCAGACGTTTGTAATGCAATTGGAGCTCACCACGATGAAATAGAAATGAAATCATTACTATCACCAATCATTCAGGTTTGTGATGCTATATCTGGAGCACGTCCAGGAGCACGTCGTCAAGTTTTAGATAGCTATATTCAACGTTTAAAAGATTTAGAAGAAATAGCATTTGGATTTAACGGAGTTAAAAAAGCATACGCTATACAAGCAGGTAGAGAATTACGTGTTATTGTAGAAAGTGAAAAAGTAAGCGATCAAAATGCGGTAGATTTATCTTTCAGTATTTCACAAAAAATACAGACTGATATGACATATCCAGGACAAGTTAAAGTGACTGTAATTAGAGAAACTAGAGCTGTGAATATAGCAAAGTAAGGTTTAAAAATAATTAAATAAAAATCCAGCTTATTGCTGGATTTTTTTATTTGGTATCGTTATTATAAAGGTAGTACCTTCATTAATTATACTTTTTACATCAATTTGTCCACCATAGGCTTCAATTTGATTTTTTACTAAATATAAACCAACACCTTCAGCTTCTGGATTGTGATGAAATGTTTTATAGAGCCCAAAAATAGAGCTTCCATATTTATCCAAATCTATACCAATACCATTATCTTCTATTTGTAGTACTAAGTTGTAATTAATTAATTCCAATGAAATGGTTACAATAGGATCTCTTTCTGTATGCTTATATTTAATTGCATTTGAAAGAAAATTTTGAATAATACTTTCAAAGTACGAACTATTAAAATGGATGTAGAATTTAGGATTTATTTTATTATATATAGTTACTTTATTTTCTGTTACAACAAAATCTAAAGCTTTTAATATAGTATTTATTTCTTTTCCTATATATAGTTTAGATATTTTGGTTTTTTTATTAGATTGAACTGATACTATATCTTTAAGACTATTAATAGTTTTGGTTAAAGAAGACGATAGTGTACTTAAATAGTCAATATATTCTTCTTTTTCTTTTTCGGTTTTAGATTCTTTATAGAAGGTTAACAGTGTCTCAAAATTACCAGCATGTTGATTTAAATTGTGTGTCACAATGTGTGCAAAGTTTTGTAACTTATTGTTTTGTTCAGAAACAATGTTTAAAGTGTCTTTAATTTTTAATTCATTTTTTACATGCTCAGTTACGTCTGTGTGTGTGCCTATTATTCTCGTAGGTTTACCAAATTTATCTTTTTCTACAATTTGACCTCTATCTAAAACCCATCTGTAACTTCCGTTTTTATGCTCTACACGATGGATATTTTCATATATGTTTATTAAACCGTTAAGGTGGTCCTGAAAATCTTTAAAGTATTTATCTCTGTCTTCTGGATGTACTCTATCATTCCAATCACTAGGGTTTTTGCCAAAATGAGGATCGTTTTCAAAGCCAATAATAGCTTTAGAAGATTTACTGAAATACACTTGATTGATTTTGGATTTAAAATCCCAAATTCCAATGTTGGATATTTCTAATGCTAATTGCCATTTCTTATCTTGAAAATGATCAATTATATTTGAGGAGAACTCAATTCCAGTTTGATTTGAATGCATATCGTAGGCTTTTCAAAAATTATTAACAAAAGGGAACATATATCTAATTAAATATTAATCTAACAAATATAATGATATTAACGATAAAAAATAAAAATAACCGATGAGAGGTAATTATTTTCTAGGATGGAAATTATTAATAACTGCTGTCAAGTGACTTCTATCTATATGTGTATAAATTTCGGTAGTAGTAATACTTTCATGGCCTAACATTAATTGTATAGCTCTTAAATCAGCTCCGTTTTCTAGTAAATGTGTAGCAAAAGAATGTCTAAAAGTATGAGGTGAAATAGTCTTCTCTAACCCGATTTTAAGTGCTAAATCCTTTATTATTGTAAAAATCATCGCTCTAGTAAGTTGTTTACCACGTCTGTTTAAAAATACTATATCTTGGTGATCAGGATTTATTTTTAGATGATTTCTAATTTCATTCTTATAGATTGATATGTATTTTTGAGTGTCTTCTAAAATAGGGACAAAGCGTTGTTTGTCTCCTTTACCAGTTACTTTTAAAAAGCCTTCGTCAAAAAATAAATCTGATAGTTTTAAGCTAGTCAATTCGCTAACGCGTAACCCACAGCTATATAATACTTCTAGTATAGCTCTATTACGCTCGCCTTGTGGATGTCCTAAGTCTATTGCTGCAATAAGTTGGTTGATTTCTGTCTCACTTAAAGTATCTGGTAGTTTACGACCTATTTTAGGAGAGTCTATTGTGTCTAATGGATTGTCTTTACGGTAATCCTCAAAAACTAAATAGGTAAAAAAACCTTTTAAACCAGATATTAATCGCGATTGTGATCTTGCATTTAAAGATTTTGCTACTTCGTAGATAAATTGTTTAATAGTTTCATTACCAATTTTAATAGGGCTTTCAATAATAGCATTAGTTTCTAAATAACGCATTAATTTTTTTACATCCAAAGTATAGCTGTCAATAGAGTTTTGAGACAAGCCTCTTTCAATTTTTAAATACAAGGTGTAATCTGTTAATGCTTGTTGCCATTTCATGAGTTAAAGGTAAAAAAAAAACCACTCTGTAAAAGAGTGGTTTTTTATATTAATAAAATGATTTTTTTACTCAAATTTATCTGTAAGGATATTTATTAAGTCAATGATAGCCCAGACACCTAAACCACCGATTGTTAAAATAAATAAGATGTTCCAACCAACAGGTTTTCCATAATACCATCTGTGAGCAGCAAATGGCCATCCTAGGAAGAACCAGAGTGCAACACCAACCCATTTGTCTTTTGCAGCAGATACTGCTGGAGAAGAAAATACAACGTCAGAATCGTTAGAGTCTACAGTAGTGTTTGTAGTAGTTAAGATTTCGGTTTTTGCTGTTCTTTCAACTGGGAAAGACGCGTAACTTGAGGTTAAAGTTACACAGAACACTAAAAGTGTTAGAAATAATTTAGTTTTCATAATTATTGATTAGTTTTGTTTAATCAAAAATAATATAATTTTTTTAAATGAAATATTTGTCACTCTTTTTTTTAGCTTTTTTTTTCACATCTATATCTAATTCTCAAGAAGAATATGAGTTTGTTGGCGCTATTAAGCTAAATGATACTTCATTTATTACGTATCAAGTAAAGTTTTTAGAAAACAATGGAGATATTAAAGGCTATTCTATTACAGATCTAGGTGGTTTACATGAAACAAAATCTAATTTAGTAGGAAACTATAGTAGAGAGAATAAAGTATTATCATTTAAAGAATACGATATTGTTTATACTAAATCTGAAGTAATTCAAGACGACTTTTGCTTCGTTAATTTTAAAAGTAATAGCTTTAATTTAGAAAAATCCTTTAAGTTTTCGGGTAATTTTAAAGGGCTTTTCCCTGATAATACAGAGTGTATAAACGGAGAAATTATTTTAAACTCTAAAGAAAAAATGGAGAAGCGTATTAAAAAAGTAGAACGCTTTGTTAAGAAAACTAAAAAAATACCGGATAGTTTAAAGAGTAATTATCAAGTTGGAAAATTAATGGATTCTGTAAAAATGAATATGTTAAGGAACAGTCAGACGTTAAGTGTGTTTTCAAAATCAAAAACAATAGATTTAGTTGTTTTTGATGGAGGTAAAGCTGATGGAGACAACATAAACGTTTCTATTAATAATAAAACAATTTTAAATAATTACGAGATACAAAAAGAACAGAAGCGGATACCAATCATCCTTTCTTCTAAAAAAACATCGATAGTTTTAAAAGCAAATAATGTAGGCTCAATTAGTACTAATACCGCTGTGATTGAAATATACGTGGATGGTAATAAAATTAGAGCACTCACAAATCTTAAAAAAGACGAAACTACTCAAATAGATATTTTTCTTAAATAGAATAATAAAAAACCGAAGCAAGTGCTTCGGTTTTTTTATGCGATAACTTTTGTATTTTTACAGCATGAAAAAACTAATCATCATCAATGGTCCAAATCTTAATTTACTTGGTAAACGAGAACCCAATATATATGGTAGTTTAACATTTGCCGCCTTTTTAGATGAAGTTAAAGCTAAACACAAAAATGTAGCTCTTGATTACTACCAGTCTAATATAGAAGGAGAGCTTATTGATAAGCTGCAAGAAGTTGGGTTTAGTTATGATGGTATTATCTTAAATGCAGCAGCTTACACACATACTTCTGTAGGTATTGGCGACGCAGTTAAAGCTATAGAAACACCAGTAATAGAAGTGCACATCTCTAATACTTTTGGACGTGAAGCCTTTAGGCACGAGTCCTATATATCTGCTAATGCAAAAGGTGTTATTCTTGGTTTTGGATTACAAAGTTACGAGTTGGCTATTCAAAGTTTTTTGTAATAAAATACTTAAAAAGATAAATTATGAAATACTATTTGCTAATTATCTTTATCCTCATTAGTTTTTTTTCTGTAGGACAAAATCAAGTAGATATTGGAGTTAGAGGTGGATTAAATCTTACTTTTTTTAAAGTGTCTGAGGCAAATTTTGGAACAAATCCAGAAACTGATGTTGGCTTTTATGGTGGTATATTTGTAGATTTTAAAATAGATAATGGCTTCCATATACAGCCAGAGTTACTCTATAAAGGAGTTAATGATTTTAAGTTTTTAAATGCACCAATTTATTTAAAGTATGATATTGACACTAATTTCCATCTACTTGTTGGACCAAGTCTAAATTACTTTTTTGATTTTTTTGTAAATAAATTTAAAGTAAGAGCAGATCTAGGATTAGAGTACGATATAGCATCAAGACTTAATTTACATGTTAAGTATGCGCTGGGTTTTGAAGAACTATCTCCAAATATTTTATTTTTTGGTGTTGGTTATAGGTTATAATAACTAGTATAAAAAAAGACGATTCTATTAAGAATCGTCTTTTTTAATTATATGTCTTTCCTTTTTATTATAAATGTATCACTTCATCATATGCAGCAGCAACAGCTTCCATAACTGCTTCACTCATTGTTGGGTGAGGATGTATTGTTTTTAATACTTCATGACCAGTTGTTTCAAGTTTACGACCTAAAACAGCCTCAGCAATCATATCTGTTACACCAGCACCAATCATGTGGCAACCTAACCATTCGCCATATTTAGCATCAAAGATTACTTTTACAAATCCATCTTTTGCTCCAGAAGCACTTGCCTTACCAGATGCAGAAAACGGAAATTTACCAACTTTAATATCGTAACCTTGATCTTTTGCTTGTTGTTCGGTTAAACCTACAGACGCTATTTCTGGAGAACAATAAGTGCATCCAGGAATATTACCATAGTCTAGAGCTTCAACGTGTTGTCCAGCAATTTTTTCGACACATAAAATTCCTTCAGCAGAAGCAACGTGTGCTAAAGCTTGTCCAGGAGTTACATCTCCAATTGCATAATAACCAGGTATGTTTGTTTGGTAATAATCGTTTACTAGAATTTTATCTCTATCAACAGCAATACCAACATCTTCTAACCCGATGTTTTCAATATTTGTTTTAATACCAACTGCACTTAAAATAATGTCTGCTTCTAAAACCACTTCACCTTTAGCCGTTTTTACAGTTGCTTTAACCCCTTTTCCTGAAGTATCAACTGTAGTCACTTCAGAAGACGTCATTACTTTAATACCTGCTTTTTTAAACGATTTTTCTAATTGCTTAGATACGTCAATGTCTTCTACAGGTACAATGTTTGGTAAATATTCTACAACAGTAACTTCTGTTCCCATTGAGTTATATACATAAGCAAATTCAACACCAATTGCGCCAGAACCTACCACAATCATCTTCTTAGGCTGGTCTTTTAAGGTCATAGCTTCTCTATAACCAATTACTTTTTTACCATCTTGTGGTAAACTTGGTAACTCTCTAGAGCGTGCTCCAGTTGCTACAATAATATGATCAGCGCTGTATTCTTTTCCGTCAACTTCAACCTTTTTACCAGGTTTTAGTTTTCCAAAACCATCGATGATATCAATTTTGTTCTTTTTCATTAAAAACTGAACACCTTTACTCATACCATCTGCAACACCACGACTACGATTTATTACAGCACCAAAATCATGAGTGGCTTCTTTTACTTTTAAACCATAATCTTCTGCATGCTTTAAATAATCAAAGACTTGTGCACTTTTAATTAAGGCTTTAGTAGGAATACAACCCCAATTTAAACATACACCACCAAGGTTTTCTTTTTCTACAACTGCAGTTTTTAAACCAAGTTGCGAAGCTCTAATTGCAGTTACGTAGCCTCCAGGACCACTTCCAAGAACAATAATATCGTATTTACTCATTATATAATGTTTTGTCGTTTTTTATATAAACACAAATTTAGGAAATTCATTACTGAAAATACTAAATTACAAAAACAAAATTCCAAAAAGAAACTAGTTTAACACTAGTATACTATTTGGAATTCAGAAATTTATTTATTGGTAAATATTTTATCCTTTTATAGAAAAATCTACACTAGCAGAATTTACACAAAAGCGCGTACCAGTTTGTGTTGGTCCATCATTGAAAACATGACCTAAATGACCACCACAATTGGAACAAACAACTTCGGTTCTAATCATACCATGAGTTTTATCTAAAACGTTTTGGACACTTCCTTTAATGGCATCATCAAAACTAGGCCAACCACAACTAGATTCAAATTTACTATTACTTTTAAAAAGCTGTTGGTTACAGCCAGCACATTGATAAGTACCATTTTCAAAATGTAAATTATATTTACCTGTATGAGGCATCTCTGTGCCTTTTTTACGTAAGATTCTGTACTGCTCATCAGAGAGTTCTTCACGCCATTCGTCTTCAGTTTTATTAACTTGATAGTTGTTATTCATCACTTGGTGTAAACTTTAATGTAACTCCGTTAATACAATGTCTTTTTCCTGTTGTTTGTTTAGGTCCATCAGTAAACACGTGTCCTAAATGACCACCACAAGTTGCACAATGTTCTTCTGTTCTAGCGTAACCTAAATCATAATCTGTAGAGAAGGCAACATTGCCTTTAATTTCTTTATCAAAACTTGGCCAACCAGTACCAGAATCAAATTTGTCTTCACTTTTAAATAAAGGTGTGTCACATGCTACGCAACTGTAAGTTCCTTTGTCATATTGTTTGTTTAAAGCACTACTAAAAGGTCTTTCTGTTCCGGCTTTACGTAAAACAGAGTATTCTGTAGCAGACAATTCAGCTTTCCATTCTGCTTCAGTCTTAGTAACTTCAAATGTTTCTTTTGTAGTTGTTTCTTGAGCGTTGCTTTTACAATTAAATAAAAGACAAGTCATTATAATTAGGGCAATTTTTTTCATAGAATTTCTTTTTTATAAAGATATTTTAAAATGTTTTACTTATTACTTTTAAGTCGAGTATTTAAGCAAAAAATAACAGTTTACTAAATACTTTAATTTTTTTTGATTAGATTATGTTGTTTAAAGATAAAATAAGTTGTTTATCGAAAGTTAAACCTATATGATGGCACCCTTTTTGTTATAAATTAATTAAGTTTTCGTAAGTTTATAACCATACATTTTAAAACACAAAAAATGAAATTAAAAAATACTATAATAACATCATTAGCATTAGTCCTGTTTTTGTCTTGCTCTACTAATCCTTTTACTGGAAAAAGCACTTTAGCTTTAGTACCAAACTCTCAGTTATTTCCAACTGCTTTTGCACAATACAGTCAAGTACTGTCAGAAAGTAATGTAGAAACAGGAACCTCTCGTGCAGATATGATTAGTCGTGTAGGTCAACGTATTTCTGTTGCAGCAGAACGTTGGTTAAGCGCTAATGGTAAGCAAGGCTATCTAAATGATTATAAGTGGGAATACAATCTGATTAACGAAGATATTATTAATGCTTGGGCAATGCCAGGAGGTAAGATTGTATTTTATACAGGTATTTTAACTGTAGCAGAAAATGAAACAGCAGTAGCAGCTATTATGGGTCATGAAGTGGCACATGCTTTAGCTAATCATGGTCAACAACGTATGAGTGCAGGTATGATTCAACAAGGAGTTGCTTTAGCTGGTAATATAGCTTTAAATGAAAGAGATAGAAATTTATTTAATCAGTATTATGGTATTGGTTCTCAAGTAGGTGTTATGTTACCTTTTAGTAGAAGTCATGAAACTGAAGCAGATAGAATTGGTTTGTATTTAACAGCAATTGCTGGTTATAATCCTGATGAAGCTTCCGAATTATGGAAACGTATGGCTATAGCAAGTGGAGGA
>JALZUT010000138.1 GCA_023300575.1 Olleya sp. | reverse complement strand
TGGTGTCCCTAAAGCCCATAAACCATTTGTGGTATTATCGGCTATCCAACCACCATCACCTGATTCAAAATCTTCTAAATATGGATAAGTCGTAATTTGTGAATTTGCTTGCCAGCTTATTAAAAAAGCTAACATAACAAATAGAAAGGTCGTTTTTTTCATTGCTATGAAATTGATGTGTTAATTAAATTTATTAAGAATAACATTTAATCTTAAAGATTAAATAATATTTAAATATATGCTATTAAAAAGACTAATTTAATGCTTATAGATGTAATACCTTTTTTTTCGATGAAATGATAATAATATGTTAAAAAAATGTGGTTTTAGGTGTCAGTTTGACTTATTTATTTTGAAATTGTGACTTTTCTGTTTAATTCGTTACCAAATTTATCAACTACTGAGATTAAATGCTCTCCGATTTCGGGTATTATTGCTATATTATGAATATCGTTTGTTTGACCTATATATGTTTTGTCTAAATACCAAAAAAGAGTACTGTTTTTCTTAGAATGTACAACTTTTAAAACCAGTTCGTTTACTTTTTCATTAAAATCTTTTGGAAGAAAAATCGTGCTTGATTCTTTTGGGTAAATAAATTGCATTTCAAACTCATTTTCGCCTAAACAATCTGATCTAAATGCTGGGAGTGATTTGTAAAATGGATTTTTTTTCTTGTAATAATATTCCATTAAAGGAGGTAAAGAAAACCATGATTGATGATTTATTTTACTTAAATCTTCGCAAGAGGAATTAACTTGATAATTTTGATTAGTATCTAAATGCACTAATAGATGATAAGGACAGGGTCTTGTTTTTAAGCCACTTTTTTGTACAAATTGTAATTGTTTGTCATCGCAATTAGTTGATACTCTGTAGCCACTTTTAGCACAAATTTCTATTTCTTGCATTTCATCAAATGGTTTTTTAAACCATTGACTATTAGGCAATAAATCAAAAACATCAAATAAAATTGGAGCTGCAGCTTGAACACCTACTAGACCAGGACGACCTTCACCATCTGCATTACCAACCCAAACACCAACCACATAATCTTTTGTAGTCCCAATAGCCCAAGCATCTCTAAACCCATAGCTTGTTCCTGTTTTCCAAGCAATTTGTTTTGAATCGTCAAAAAACTCCCAATTATCATCACTTTCAGGGCGATTAACTTCTTTCAAACTCTCATAAGTTAGATATATAGAAGCAGCATCAAAAACAGTCTTTTCTGAAGATTTTTTTCCGAAGGCGATGTTTTCTGAATCAAAAAAAGTAGGCTCACAAAATTCATTTAAAAAATATTCTGACGAAGTTTCATTAAAGTGATTTATTGTAGACGAAAATGCTGCATAACTTTTACATAAATCCCAAAGATTGCTTTCTGCTCCACCAAGAATTAAAGATAATCCATAATGATTAGCATTATAGGTAACGTCTTTTAATTTTAAAGCCTTTAAGTAATGATGAAATCTATCCAAGCCAAACTCTTGTAACATCTTAACCGCAGGAACGTTTAAAGAACGAGACAAAGCACGTTTTGCAGGTACTGCACCATCAAATTCTTTATTGAAATTTTCTGGAGAATAATTACCAAATTGTGAAGGAATATCTGCTACCAAAGTATTAGGTAAAATATCTCCAGCATCCAACATTGCTGCATATAAAAAGGGTTTTAAAATACTACCTGTACTTCTAGGTTTATTGATAACATCTACACTATTTTGATGCGCTTTATCTGTTGGAGCATTGCCTATATATGTCAATACTTTTCTAGTTTTTACATCTAAAACTAATACTGAAATATTATAAATTTCATTTTGTTTTAAACTATTATAATGATTAAAAACAATAGTGTTTGCTTGTTCTTGAAGACCCTTTTCAATAGTAGTTTTTATGCGTTCACCTTTATTAGTTTTTGAGATATTTTGTAATAAATGAGTCGCAGTCTGAGGTAAAGTATAAGGTTTTTGAGGTAATCCTTCAGCAATTGATAAATTGTAAGTCAAGGAATCTATAGTTTTATTATCTAATAATTTTTTAAGTAATCTATTGCGTTTTTTAAGCAGTTGATCTTGGTTTTTTCCAGGATAAATTAGGCTTGGTGCATTTGGTAAAACTGCTAATGTTGCACTTTCTGCCCATGATAAATTATGTGATTCTCTATTATAATAGCGCCATGAAGCAGCATCTATACCAACAACATTACCTCCAAAAGGAGCATGACTAGCATAGAGTGCTAATATTTTTTCTTTGTTGTATCTAAATTCTAAGCGTGTAGCTAATATTAGCTCTTTAAATTTTTCTAAGTAAGTTCTAGATTGTCCTTTTCTAGATAAGCGAATCACTTGTTGTGTAATTGTACTTCCACCTCGCTTAACTTTACCCGAACTAATATTTTCTTGTAGCGCTTTAAAGATAGAAATAGGATTAAAGCCAGGATGTTTGAAAAAATAGTCGTCCTCAAAAGCTATGATACAAGTTTTAAATTTTTCTGGAATACTATCGTTTTCAGGAAACCTCCATTGACCATCTTTTGCAATTTGTGCTCCTAATAATTGATTTGTGCTACTTGTAATTACAGTTGCAGTTGGATCTTTAAAAAGTTGCTTAGGTAAACAGAAAATATAGGCAACCAATAGTATAAACAAGACTATTAATTTCTTTTTATTCTGCTTGATAATGTTAATTAGCCTATACATAAACTATACAACAGTGGTTTAGTCGCTTTAATAATTGTGAATTTAAATAAATACTTTTATACTTGATAGATATCCTAATTATTTAACGTGAAAAAGTACTTACCTTTTCTTAATTTAATTCTAATATTTTCTACTTTTTTAAGCCCGAAGATAGCAAATGCACAATTAGGTTTTTGTAGTGGGAATTCTGGTGCTCCAATTTTTACTGAAAATTTTGGAACAGGAATAGGAAGTAGCACATTGCCAGGAGCAGGAACAACAGGATATACTTATGCAAACGGATTCCCTGGTGATGGATTTTATACTGTAAGAAACGGAAGTTTTGGGAATGGTTTTGATTGGCATCAAACAGAAGACCATACTGTTGGAGATACTGAAGGGAAGTTTTTAATAGTAAATGCTAGTTTCTCATCAGATGAATTTTATAGAACAACTGTTTCTGGACTTTGTGAAACCACTACTTATGAGTTTTCTGCATGGCTACTTAACCTCGTCATTGCTAACAGTTTTTGTTCTACTACACCTGGTGGAACCATACCAATAAATGTAAGTTTTGAAATTTGGGATACCACAGATACTAATCTTTTAGCAATTGGAAATACAGGTAATATAACAGAATGGATAACACCTATTTGGCAACAATTTGGTTTGATTTTTCAAACTCAACCAGGTCAAACTTCTGTGATTTTAAAAATGATAAATAACGGAGTTGGAGGTTGCGGAAATGATCTTGCAATTGATGATATAGACTTTAAAACTTGTGGTGATTTTATTTTTATAAGTGATACTGCTAATGTTGATACTCTATCGCTTTGCAGTAGTCAAACACCATATGCAACTACATTAACGGTAACTCCAGATGGCTCTGTTTTTAACACTTATTTTTATCAATGGGAAACAAGTCCAGACGGAATAACGTGGACAGATATTGCAGGAGAAACTACACCAAATATTACGCTTGCAAATATTACATCTTCTGGTTTTTATAGAGCTAAAGTAGCAGAGTCTGCGGTTAATTTGGGTAATACGTCTTGTAATGTCGCTTCAGAGATTTATGAAGTTATAGTTAATCAATTACCAGCAGCTCCTAGTATAGAATGTTGGGAGACAGCAACAATTAATGACACTACTTGCTCTTGGGAAGTAACAGGAACCCAACCAACACAACCAACAGGATTAGAGTGTTGGGAAACCACAACTTTTAATAATACAACTTGTGTTTGGTATGTAACTGGAAACCAACCAGCTCAACCCACATTAGAGTGTTGGGAGACCACAACCTTTAACAACACGATATGCGCTTGGGAAATTACAGGTACACAACCACTACAACCGATTTTGGAATGCTGGGAAACTACAACATTTAATAATACAATATGCGTTTGGGACATTACTGGAACGCAACCTTCTCAACCAACATTAGAATGTTGGGAAACCGTAACTTTTAATAATGCTACTTGTATTTGGGACGTTACAGGAACACAACCAACGCAACCAACTGGATTAGCGTGTTGGGAAACCACAATATTTAATAACACAACTTGTATTTGGGATGTTACAGGCACGCAACCAACACAACCAACAGGGTTAGAGTGTTGGGAAATAGAAATTTTTAATGATGTAACTTGTTTATGGGAAGTTTCTGGAGACCAACCTATTAATACAACTGAAGAAACACTAGATATTTGTGAAAACGAAGCGCTTGATTTACAAGCTGTTTCTACCATAATAAATCCAACATATCTTTGGAGCACAACTGAGACTACCGAGTTTATTACAATAGATCAGTCAGGTGTTTACACAGTAGAAATTACAGATGGATGCTCTACAACAAATAGTACTTTTAATGTTGAACAAATAGATAACCCTATAATAAGTACTGTTCAATCTCTAGGAAACTCAATAGTTATTACAACAAGTAATAGTGGTAATTTTGAATACTCTTTAGATGGATCTTCGTTTCAATCTTCAAATATTTTTGAAGATATAGATAGCGAGCAATACACTATTTATGTCAAAAATCAAGATTGCGACACATTAGTAACTAGTCCTTTTATTCATTTTTATATATCTCAATTTTTTACACCGAATGGTGACACAGAAAATGAAACATTTGATATTACAGGTTTAGAATTTTATCAATCTTCTGAAGTTCAAATTTTTGACCGTTATGGTAAGCTTTTAAAAAGTGCGAGAAACGTATCACTGTCTTGGGATGGTACTTATAATGGTAATCTTTTACCAACTAATGATTATTGGTATGTTGTCATTATAGAAGGACAACGTCGTGTTGGGCATTTTACTTTGAAACGTTAACAAACACAAAGACCTGCAAGGTTTTTAAAACCTGGCAGGTCTAAATAAAATTTTACAAATTCACTTTCGTGTATATTTGTTACTTCTCAACCTCAATCCACTTACCCTTGTTTCTTACCAAAAAGTCATTATCGTACATGGCTTCTGCTTGTATTCCTGGTAAATAATAAGTCCCTAAATACGATGCATTAAGCATGACATTAAACGTATTGGTTTTATTTTTACTTAAATCAAAATAAAAATTAACACGATCATCTCTAACGTCTGTAAATCGTGCTTGACTAGTAGTTGATGCTCCAAAAGCAGTAAAACGCGTGTTTATGATTTCCCAACCTGAAGGAAAAATTTGAGTTAGTGCGACATCATTTATACTGTAGTTTTTAGTATTAGTTACTTTAACCGATGCCACAAAATCTTGACCTTGTTGTAATTTAGAAATGTCAATTTTATTTCCTTTTAAATCTTTATAAACAACACTAGCAGTTAAGCCTCTTTGCTCTTCTAATTCTTGACCTAAAGGCAGTTTCCCAGAATTTAAAACACGTACATACACCATGTTTTCTTTATCGTTTTTAATGGTAATACTGTTGTTGCCATTAGTTACAACTAATGGTCGTTGTGCTATTGCATTTTTAGTGTCAATACTTTCGGTTTTACCATTAATAGTGTAATTTAATTGCATTGCTTTTCCGCCATTTGCATTTACCATTTTCGCCATAGCCAATAAACTATAAGCTGTACTTTGTGTACTCATCCATTTATTGCTTGATAATGATTTTGCAATAGTTTTAGATAAATCTTTAACCTGTTTGTCTTTGGTCAATACCATTGTTTCTAAAGCCATAGCTCTGTTTCTATCTATAGAACCGTAGGTGTAATAGTTATATTTAGGTGCTTTAAATTCGATATTTGCATTGCTTGACACTTTGTTACTAGCTTCTGTTTGTCCAGCTAAAGCATAAGCTGCTGCTAAACGCCATTTTGCTTCGTTGGATATTTCTGAAAACTCGCGTAAACGGTTCATTGCTGCTAAGTCGGCGCTTCCAGCCAATGCCAAGGTGTATAATCTGTAAGCTTGTGCTAAATCCGAATTATAAGTCTTATAACTTGGTCTCCAATTTTGTGCAGCTTCTTTTTGATAACGTATCCAATTACTTTTAAAAGTAAGTGGTAATACAAAACCTTTTTTTTCTGCTTCAATCATAAAATGTCCAGCATAACTGCTTCCCCAATCATTAGCATTGTTTTCTCCTATCCAATAGCTCATACCGCCATTTGGTCTTTGAAAATGCCCCAAACGTTTGATTCCATTTTCGATATTTGATTGTATTTTTTGCTTTTGATTAAAAGGAATATCAAAAATATCTTGTAAAAATAACTGTGGAAACACACTAGATGTGGTTTGCTCTACACAACCATGAGGATAACGGATTAGATAGTCTAAACGACTTGTAAAATCCATTGGTGGTAATGTCGAAAATTCTACAGTTGCACTATTTGTTCCAACTACTCCAAAGGTTGTAAAGTCAATAGTTTTAGTTTCATTTGAAGCTAAATTTTGGTCTAAGCTTTTAGAGGTAATTGGGTTGACATTTTCTATATCTAATTCTACTTTATAAGTAGACGATTCGCCATTTCCGCTAGCAATTACTTCTACTGTATTAATCCCACTAGCTTTACTAACGTCTAATTCAAAATATGTTATTTGCTCATCTGGACGTACAAAAGTTAAAGATTTTGTTTTGTCACCAACTATAGAAATTCCGTCGCTTAATTTCAACTTAATAGAGACGTTTTTTACTTTAGATTCCATTGCAAAAACAGTAACAGGAAGTGTCACTTTTTCGCCTGGACTTAATTTTCTTGGTAAAGTCGCTAAAACCATTAATGGTTTTTTGACTTGTACAGATTTGTCTGTGCTACCATAAGCATCAGTCTGGTTATTACCAGCAACAACCATTGTTCTCACTGCACCAACATAATTTGGGAGTTTAATTTTGTGCGTTTTTCTTCCGCCAGATTCTAATTTAAAAGGACCTAAAAAGGTAACAACAGGCTTAAATCTGTTGGCTTTTTTATTTTTTCCAGCAGCTGCATTACCATCACCACCAATTGCAAATACTTGCTCAATACTTCCGCTATAAGCGCCAATAACATCGTCAAAAACATCCCAAGTTTTAACACCTAAAGCTTCTCTTGCATAAAACGATTGCCAAGCATTTGGTGTTTTAAAACGTGTTAAGTCTAGTAAGCCCTCTTCTACCATTGCTATTGTATAAGTCATGGCTTTGTTGTTTTTTTCAGATACAAAAACTTCAAATTCTTGCTCTGGTTTTAATACACTTGGCATTTTGATTTCGGGCTCTAATTTAGTGTTTGGATCTTCTACCAATAACGGAATTACACCAAATAAACGTAGCGGTAAATCGTTAGCTGTAGAAGCATGAGGTTGTAATAATGAAATATTGACAAATACATTTGGAGCCATTTCTTTTGTAATAAGAATGTTAACTGTCGTTTCTCCTTTTTTAGTTTTTACCCATTTGGTTTGCAATACGTCTGATCCGTTTTCTATACTAACTAAAGCACGACCTTCTGTTCCTGAAGGAAATGTGATTTTTGCAGTTTCGCCTACATTATAATTGTCTTTATCTGCTGCAAACACTAACATTTTAGCAGCTTCTTTGTCTCCAGATGGTTGACGTTGCCACCAGTTTTTATAGAAATATGCAGTACGACCTGTCATATGACCAGAAACAGGATCTTTAATGGTTATGTAATAGCGACCACCTTTATTATCTGGCACTTTTATATTGAAGGTTGCTTTTCCTTTAGTATCCGTATTAACTTTACTATTTAAAAACGTTTTGTGGTAGGTACTTGAGGTGTATTGGGATAGGTTGTCGTAAGACGAATTCCACCACCAACGCCATTCTATTTTATAGACTTTTACTTCTAAATTATTACGTTTTATTGGTTTACCTTGATCGTCAACTGTAACTAAATTAAACGTATGATTTTCATCTGTAAAAAACGATCCGTACGCTTTTCCTTTAGGAGATTTTAACCCAACAAATGAGTTGTAAGGTGCATATGGCATTGAAAAAGCATCCATAGAAAAATCGCCTCCATTTTCAAAAGCCCGTACTAAAAATTGTGCATTTAGCATACCAGGAGCATTTTTACCAATGTTTAAGTTTTTAG
>JALZUT010000137.1 GCA_023300575.1 Olleya sp. | reverse complement strand
TAAAACTGGTGTTCAACAGAGTCGCAGTGTAAAAGCTCTTTTTCTTTCTTTTCGATTGGTTTCGTTTTTAATCCTTTGTTTTTAGCTTGAAGCATTAAATTTGTAAGCTCGTTTTTCTCTTTTTTAATAGCTTCTCTTAACTGTATGTCTTTGTTTAGGTCAAAATAGATTGTACCTTCTATAATTGTTTTTTCCGCTTTAGCGTAAATAGAAAGCGGATGATCTGTCCACAACACCACATCTGCATCTTTACCAACTTTAATACTACCAACTCTGTCATCTATATGTAATAATTTAGCTGGATTTAGGGTTACAAACTTCCAAGCATCTTCTTCACTAATATCACCATATTTAACGCTTTTTGCAGCTTCTTGGTTTAATCGTCTAGACATTTCGGCATCATCACTATTAATAGCGACTACAACGCCAGCTCTGTGCATAATTGGTGCATTAAAAGGTATTGCATCATTGACTTCATACTTGTAAGCCCACCAGTCCGAGAATGTAGAACCTCCAGCGCCATGCGCTTTCATTTTATCTGCTACTTTGTAACCTTCTAAAATGTGTGTAAACGTATTGATATTGAAGTTAAATTTTTCAGCAACCTTCATTAGCATGTTAATTTCGCTTTGCACATAAGAGTGACAAGATATAAAACGCTCTTTATTTAATATTTCGGCAAGTGTTTCTAATTCGATGTCTTTTCTATACGGCTTCCCGCTTTTCTTTAACGCATCATATTCTTTAGCACGCTGAAAATAATCGGTAAAGACTTGTTCGGCACCCATTCTTGTCTGCGGGAAACGTGTTCTTGCATTATCTCCCCAATTACTTTGCTTAATGTTTTCGCCTAAAGCAAATTTGATAAACTTAGGACTGTTTTGGTACACTAAGTTATCTGCTTTTTCTCCCCATTTAAGTTTGATAATTGCAGAACGTCCACCAATAGGATTTGCTGACCCATGTAATATTTGAATAGAGGTTACACCACCTGCAAGATTACGGTAAATGTCAACATCTTCAGCATCTATAACATCTTCTATAGTGACTTCTGCTGTACTATTATGTCCAGCTTCGTTTATACTTTCTGCAGCTATATGCGAGTGTTCGTCAATAATTCCAGCAGTAAGGTGTTTGCCTTTTCCGTCAATGACTGTAGCATTTCCGGCAGATAAGTTAGTTCCTATTTTAGATATTTTTCCGTTTTTAATTAAGACGTCTGTGTTTTCTATAACACCTTCTTTTTCGTTAGTCCAAACCGTTACGTTTTTAAATAATAGGGTTTCTTGCTGCGGTAAGCTAGTTGATCCGTAAGCCATATTAGGATAGGTTACAGGATATAATTTTGGTGCTTTGTCCTCTTTTTTGTTTTTTTGTTCGCTCAGCTTAGTAGAAGCGTCTTTTTCATCCTCTTTTGCTTTTTTGGTAGCTAAGAATGTGGCTTCTTTTCCGTTAGAAAAAACAGCTTTACCGTTAAACGTATTAGTATTGGTTACGTTTGAAACGACTCTAATAAATTCTTGTTTAGTAGAATCTGCTGTAGAAAACGTTAATTGCATCCAATCGTCTTTGTAAGTTAATTTAGAACCTAACGCTTTAGTGTCGGTTTTAACTTTAGATTTAAGTTTATCAATTTCGCCAGAAATAGCTAACTCATAGTTTGTATTATCAAGATTAAAAGTGTAGTTACCTCTTAAATCTTTAGTGTTCATTGGTTTTATTTCGTCTTTAATACCAGTTACCCAGTTTTCATAAAGGGTTGTTTTTTTATCAAAAATATCTCCAGAAGTAATTAAAAAGTTAGCATAAGCACCAGGTTTAAGATGTCCTAATACTGACGATTTGCCGATAATACTAGCAGGAACAGTCGTTAAAGCTTCTAACGCTTTGGTTTTGTCTAAACCATATTCAATCGCTTTTAAAAGGTTTGGCATTAACTCTTTAGCCTCTTTTAATTTATGAGTCGTTAAAGCAAATTGGATGTTGTTATCAGCCAATACTTTAGGGTTTGATGGACTTTGGTTCCATGCTCTTAAATCTTCAAGATTTACAGATTGTGCCAATAAAGGGTTTTCCATGTTATAAGCAACAGGAAAATTTATTGGTAAGATAAACTTTGCATTTGTTGCTTTAATATCATTTATCAATTCAAATTCATCACCACCACCAACAAACACATATTGAAATCCGTACTGATCACCAATTTTATCAAACCGTAGTGCATTTATTTTTTTACCAGCGTTAAATACTTGGACTTCATTTTTATTAGCCAAATACGCTTCTAAAGCTCTGTCTTTTTCTTTAATATTACCTTTTGCGTACCAATCTGCATCAAGGTTAAATTGGCGTAGTAATGCCATAGTACCCATTAAAGAAGTTGGATAAGCTTGTCTAGAAGTTCTACTTTTAGAAGTACCAGAAAACTGACCTATTTTTTCATCCAAAAGACGTGTTGCAACACTTCCTTCTGAAGCCAAACTAACTAAAACACCAGTTCCTTGGATAATACCATCATCAATATGTGACGTCACTACACCAAAACCTGCTTTACGTAAAGCATCGGCTTTTTTACTATCAAATTTAAAATAATCCACAGCATTTTGATCTGGTCTTATATGGTCATTCCAGTAGTAACCTTCACGACCTGCATCATATTGAGGTGCACGACTATTTTCAGAAGGCGAACTCGGTTTTTCTACACCAAAATCTGTGTAAATATCAATAAAAGAAGGGTAAATTGTTTTACCAGTTACATCAATAACTACAGCATTTTTAGGAATAGAAACCGAAGGTCCACTAGAGACCACTTTTCCGTCTTTAATTAATAACGTACCATTATTAATCACTTGTGTTGGTGTGATATAAATTTTGGCATTAGTTAAAGCTGTATAATTAGAAGTATTGGTTTTTACACCATCGTTTTTTGGAACATGCTCTTGCGCAAAAGAAAATAAGCTACACAAAAGAAGGCTCAAAAATGCCCATTTTTTTATCATTAGTGTCAGTTTAAGGTTGTTTAAGCACTAAATATAAGCATTAACCAATATGCAAAACAATAGCTAATTGGTGTTTTAACATTTCTATAAGGCTTTATTTTCTAAATAATTAACCAAAAGGGCAACAACATAGCTATAACTATCCATACCTTTTACTTGGTTGTTGGCTTTTAAATAAGACGTGTAAGTAGACTTAAATATTGGCTCAAACGGGTTTTTATAAGCTTTCCAGAAGTCTTGAGATTCTTGATAATTTTTTAAGATGCCTTTATTTATAGTTGGCAATATGCTTTTATATAAATCAGGATTACGTCTGTAAATTTCATTTAAACAATAGCGCAAACCAAAGGTGTAACCCGAATATTTAAAGTAAATATTATCGTTACTTACAGTTGCCATAAACCCAATAAAATTAGCTTCATTTTCTTTAGCATAACCCAATTGATGCGCTACTTCATGCGCTGCAGTTGTCGGAAATTTATAAGCAGGAATTAAATAATCTACCTGAGCTTCATTAGTTAAAGGATTTAAATAACCACTAAAACCCATGTAAGTAAGCGGTACACTAAGCAAAGACTTCTTCAAACTTTTAGGCTTGTATTTTAAATCAGGAAATGTACTTTCTAAAGTTTGATAGCTGTCCTGTGTTTGCTGTAAAATTTCGGTTTTAGTAAAAGGAAATACAACCTTTATAGTATCCAGTTTTGTAATCTGTAAGTGAATAGCGTTAGACTTCTTAATTAGTTTTTTAGTTACATTTACAAGTTGTTCTGTAGTGTAATCATCCTGTAAATTAAGATTTACGTGTAATGGGTTTCGGTAATAATTTAAACCCCAAAATAAATGAAATGCAATATAAATCACACTAATAGCAGCCAACACATCAATTAACCAATTTTTGGTGTCTTTATATATGCGTTTTCGGTTTAAAATTAACCATCTTATAATAAAAATCAAACCAAAACTATAAAGTAAGTCGCCAAAAGAAAAAGGCAACCAACCCAAAGTAAATCTAAATAATTTTGAAATAACAGGATACAATCCATTGCTGTAAAACCGATCTACAAAATCTGGAAAATTAGCCAAAACCTTGACCAACGCATATATTGGTAAGACAGACAAAGCCAAGAATAGTTTTTTGTTTTTCAGCATAGTTCAAAAATAAATAAAATTAGAACCAATCTTTGTGGTTTTTTTAAAAGGTTTCTACCTGCTGTCCGTTATATCTTTTTTTGTACCAAGTACAGTGAGCTTGTCGATGTTTAAGCAGTAAAAAAAGGATGCCACTACCATCAGGAGTAGCGACTATTTTCATTTTCTATTTAAAAGGTTTCTAAATGCGTATGCAATTTGTACTTTTGTAAATCAATAAAAACAATACAGATGAGTCAAGACGTTAGAGCTTTAGAGCCAAAAGCATTATGGAATAAATTTGCAGATTTAAACACGGTACCAAGACCTTCAAAAAAGGAGGAACGCGTCATTAAATTCATGAAAGATTTTGGGGCTAATTTAGGTTTAGAAGTTATAGAAGATGAGGTTGGAAATGTTATTATAAAAAAATCAGCTACAGCTGGAATGGAAGATAGAGTAACCATAGTCATGCAATCGCATTTAGATATGGTACACCAAAAAAATGCAGATACCGATTTTGACTTTGACACACAAGGTATCCAAATGGTTGTAGAAGACGATTGGGTAAAAGCAAAAGGCACAACACTTGGTGCAGATAATGGTTTAGGAGTTGCAACTATTATGGCAATTCTAGAAAGTACAGACATCCCACATCCTACAATTGAAGCTTTGTTTACTATAGATGAAGAAACAGGAATGACAGGTGCAATGGGATTAAAAGGAGGTTTGCTATCTGGCGGAATCCTGTTAAACTTAGATACAGAAGAAGATGACGAAATAGGAGTAGGTTGTGCTGGCGGAATTGACGTTACAGCAACCAGAACTTACGAAGAGGAAGAAACACCAGAATTTAAAACTGGTTTTGAAATACGAGTAAAAGGCTTACAAGGTGGTCATTCGGGTATGCAAATACACGAAGGTTTAGGTAATGCTAACAAAATAATGAACCGTTTATTATTTGATGGTTTTGAAAACTTTGGATTACGTATTGCCGAAATTGATGGTGGAAGTTTACGTAACGCAATACCAAGAGAGAGTAGAGCAGTAGTAGCTATTGATGCAGTACACGAAGCTGCTTTTTTAAGCGAAATGGAAGACCTTGGTAACACTATTAAAACCGAACTAAAAACTATGGAACCCGATTTAGAAATCGTAATTTCTAAATCAGACACACCAGAAAAAATAATGGATTTAGGTGTACAAGAAGGATTGACACGTGCAATTTATGCAGCTTTAAATGGCGTGTATCGTATGAGTGCGGACATAGCAGACTTGGTAGAAACCTCTAATAATGTAGCGCGCGTTATTGTAAAAGATGGACATGTAAAAGTTGGCTGCTTAACACGTAGCTCTGTAGAAAGTAGTAAAACAGATTTAGCTAATAAACTACGTGCTACTTTTGAATTAACAGGTTGCGAAGTGGCATGTACAGGAGATTATCCAGGTTGGACACCAAATATGGACAGCTCTATCTTAAAGGTTTTAGATACCTTATACCAAAAACTAAACGGAGAAAAAGCACATATTGCTGCTTGTCATGCAGGATTAGAATGTGGTATTTTAGGACAAAACTATCCAGATATGGAAATGATTAGTTTTGGACCAACTATTAAAGGAGCACACTCACCAGATGAACGTGCAAGTATTTCTTCAGCTAAAAAATATTGGAATTTTGTTTTAGAGATTTTAAAGGAGATTCCTAAAAAATAGTTAAGTAATTTATTACTTAAAGCAAAGAGACTTATTAGTAATCTAG
>JALZUT010000136.1 GCA_023300575.1 Olleya sp. | reverse complement strand
AACTTTATTGATGTTTGTTGCAGAACCAACTGATGTGCCACCAAATTTTAATACGTGCATAATTTTTAATACAAAAGGTTTGAAAATGTAGTTTTAAACTACCTAAAACGGAGAGAATATAGAGTTGTAACCCTAAGGGGTCGTGATTGTATTACTAATTGAAAATGTATTGTTTTTTGACATTTTTTTCTACTATAGCTAATCAAATGTATTACTTTTACTTTTAGAATCAAACCAAATGGTGATTTTTACGAGATTGATAATTTAAAGCCCATATATTACTAAAATGAAAATATTTTCGAAAGAACAGATATATTTAGGAGATACGATAACTGCTAAAAAGCAAGATATAAATCCTATAGAATTAAAGGAGCGTGCAGGTATTCAAATTTTTAATTGGTTACATACCCGAATGCAAGGTGCACAAGTACCAATTCATGTTTTTTGTGGTATTGGTAATAATGGAGGAGATGGTTTGGTTGTAGCTAGGCATCTAGTAACGCATGGTTATAACGTTAAGACTTATGTAATAAATTGTAGTAAAACCCGATCTAAAAACTTTTTGATTAATTATGATCGCATAAAAAATACAACAAAAGATTGGCCAACTTTATTAAGTTGTAGTGAAGATTTTAGTACTATAAAAATTGACGAGTCTGATATTATTGTTGATGCTGTTTTTGGTATTGGTTTAAATCGTCCAGTTGGTACTTGGGTAAAAGAGTTGTTTAACTTTTTTAGAACCTCTAAAGCTTTTGTTTTAGCAATAGACATACCATCAGGATTAAGCACAGATACACTGCCAAAAGATCCTGAAGCAGTCGTAAATGCAGGATATACCTTGAGTTTTCAGACTCCTAAATTAGTTTTCTTTTTACCAGAAACTGCAGGTTATACAACACAATGGGAAGTCATAGATATTGGTATTGATCCTGAGTTTTTATTTACAACAAAAACTGAAGCTGAATTAATAGGTAAACACGAAGTTTTACCTCTATACAAACCAAGAAAAAAGTATAGTCATAAAGGCGACTTTGGTCATGTTTTGGTCATTGGTGGAAGTTATGGAAAGATAGGAGCAGTAATACTTGCAAGTCAAGGTGTGTTAAGTATTGGGGCAGGTAAAGTAACAGCTTATGTACCAAAATGTGGTTATATACCATTGCAAAGTAAGTTAGTTGAAGCAGTGGTTATTACAGATAAAGATGAAGAAAAAATTACTGCAATAGATTTTGAAATTGAACCAAACGTAATTGCGTTTGGTGTAGGTACAGGAACAGATACTAAAACAAGTACAGCTTTTGAAGCCTTTTTAAAGACTAATAAAGTCCCATTAGTTATTGATGCAGACGGAATAAATATACTTGCAAAGAAGAAAGCGTTATTAAAGTTACTGCCAGAACAAACAGTATTAACTACACATCCTAAAGAATTAGAAAGATTAGTAGGGAATTGGAAAGACGATTTTGATAAACTTAAAAAAGTAAAAGCTTTTTCTAAAAAGTACAAGTGTATTGTCGTAATAAAAGGTGCAAATACTATTACTGTTTTTCAAGATAAACTATATGTTAATGCAACAGGGAATCCTGCACTAGCGACAGCTGGAACAGGAGATGTTTTAACAGGTATGATTGCAGGACTTATAGCACAAGGTTATGAGACTTTATCTGCCACTATTTTCGGGGTCTATTTACACGGAAAATCTGCTGATTTATTACTTGAAGAGTTAGGTTACCATAGTTTTATTGCCAGTCATGTCATTGAAGGTATTCCGTTAGCTTATTTAGATTTATTTAAGCAACCAGAACAACCTGAAGTTGAAGAAGTAGTAGGAGAGGAGAATAAGTAAGTAATAAGTTTAAAGTTGGAAGGCGGAAGAAAGAAGTTGGCAGTGCAAAGAAATAAGTAGAAAGTGATAAGTGGTTAAAATTTTGACATAAAAAAAAGCGAACTTTTCAGTTCGCTTTTTTTATGAATTTTAAGTATTATTATATGTTTAAAGAACTTAATAACGTTCTTAATTTAGGACTCGAAGGTCTTGGTGCATCAGCACTAACTACATTTCCTGCTGGATCAATTAAAATAAAACGAGGTATTCCGTTAATTTTAAATCCTTGTACAAAATCAGATCTCCATCCATTGTCAGAAATCACTTGAATACCTCCAAGTTGTTTTTCAGCAATCATATTTTTCCAACCTGCTTTTGCAGCAACAGCATCACCTTTAAATCCTCTACCATCATCAACAGAAAGACTAACAAATTGAATATTTTTACCTTCAAAATCTTTTTCAACTTTCTTTAAATCTGGAATTTCTCTAATGCAAGGTCCACACCAAGTCGCCCAAACATCAATATATACATATTTCCCTTTTAAATCAGCTAAAGCAGTTTTACCACCTTTTACATTTTCAAAATTAAAATCTGGAGATGGATTTCCTACAAAAGAAACAAACTGCTGTGCTCTTGCATGTTGTTGTTTATAAGCTCTTGTAATACCAGGCTTAAACTGTGTTAATTCTTTTTCTTCTTGTGCTAAAAGTGTTGTGTCTAAAACCTTAGAATTTTCATCCAAAAAAGTTTTCATTTCTTTTTCAAGTTCAGTTACTTTAGTATTAAATTCTGCTTCTTCCAAATCAAAAATACTTGGTTCTATTAAGTTTTCTTGAAACATTGCTTTTTTAACTAAAAAGTTGTTAGCATCAGATCCAAGTCCAGAAAATTTTATAGATTCATCAAACTTTTGAGTGTCTAATGTCATTTTAATATCATAATTATTAGCTAGGTAGACACTTGTTTGTTCATTACCATCATAAACGCCATAAACTCCAGTTTTTACTTTTAAAGTATCACTAAAAGTTCCATCTTCATTAACTTTTATAGTTTTAGAAAATGCTCTTCCTTGAAATACAAATAACGAGTCACTACTTTTATTTTCTATTTTCCCAGAAAAGGTTGCGTAATCTTTAGGTTCTTGTTTACATGCTAAAATAGATAAAGCAGTTAAACATACTATTAATTTTTTCATTTTTTATGATTTTAGTTTTTCAAAAATAAAAGAATAAAAGTATTGTAATAACATTTTCATGAATTATTAACAAATGCTTGCATATTATAATGCTATTGTTGACTTTTGAAGAAGTTAATTTAATTTAAAACATGTCTAACATTCATATAATTTCTTCCATACCATTAGATTTACCAACAATTAAGTCTATAATTTTAGAGCACAAGCATTTAGAGTTGTCTTCAGACTCTGTAAAAAAAATCACAGATTGCAGGCTGTATTTAAATACCAAATTAAAAGGTGAAACTAGACCAATTTACGGTATTAACACCGGTTTTGGATCCTTGTATAACGTTAAGATTTCTAATAAAAACTTAACTAAGTTACAAGAAAACCTAATGATGTCTCACGCTTGTGGTACTGGTGATTTAGTCCCTAATGAAGTAGTTAAGTTAATGCTGTTACTAAAAATACAGTCTTTAAGCTACGGTCATTCTGGCGTGCAGTTACAAACAGTAACACGCTTAATTGATTTTTATAATAATGATGTTTTACCATTAGTATACACCCAAGGATCGCTTGGTGCTTCTGGAGATTTAGCGCCTTTAGCACATCTGTCTTTACCATTAATAGGTAAAGGAAAAGTGTTTTTTAAAGAAACTGTTTTAGAAGCAGAAGAGGTTTTAAAACAGTTTAATTGGCAACCTATAACAATGCAGTCTAAAGAAGGTTTAGCGTTATTAAATGGGACACAATTTATGAGTGCTTATGGTACTTATTTGTTATTGAAATCTTATAAATTATCTTATTTAGCAGATTTGATAGGAAGTGTGTCTATTGATGCTTTTGATGGTAGAATAGAACCTTTTAATGAGTTGATTCATTTAGTGCGACCTCATAAAGGGCAACTAAAAACAGCTAAACGTGTTAGTGCGTTTTTAAAAGGTAGTCAAATTATAAAACAAGAAAAGCAACACGTACAAGATCCTTATAGTTTTAGATGTATACCACAAGTACATGGTGCAACAAAAGATACATTAGCTTTTGTAGAAAAGACCTTTATAACAGAAATTAACTCGGTTACAGATAATCCTAATATTTTTGCACAAGAAGATGAAATTATTTCTGGAGGAAATTTTCATGGACAGCCTCTAGCTTTAGCCTTAGATTATTTAAAAATAGCTATGGCAGAATTAGGTAATATTTCTGAACGACGTGTCTTTCAATTAGTTTCTGGATTACGCGGGTTACCAGCTTTTTTAGTAGATAATCCAGGTTTAAACTCTGGTTTTATGATTCCGCAATACACAGCAGCAAGTATTGTAAGTGCAAATAAACAGTTGACAACTCCAGCATCTGTTGATAGTATTGTGTCTAGTAATGGACAGGAGGACCATGTAAGTATGGGAGCAAATGCAGCAACGCAAGCATATACCTTAATTAATAATGTAGAACGTGTTTTAGCTATAGAGTTGTTTAATGGGTCTCAAGCATTAGCTTTTAGAACACCTTTAAAATCTAGTGATTTTATAGAGCAATTTTTAGAAAGCTATAGAGTAGAAGTCCCTTTTATAAAAGAAGACGTAATATTACACTATAATATTAAAGCTTCAATAGGTTTTATTAATTCTTTAGAAATTGATTCTAAAGAATTATTTAATTAAGCAATTTCTTTTTTTAAAACTTATTGAGACCATCATATTGCTTTCTCAACAGTTTGAAATACTTCTAATGGCTTATCTAAAAATAATTTTTGAACGTTCATGTTGCTTATTGCTAGATGATTTTTTGATACAACAGCAAAACCAATTAGATTATTTAAATTGACCATTCTTTATACATTAATGTATCTACAGAATAAGAATGTATCCTATTAGAAATATAAACAAAAGGTTTGTCGTAAAAATATTCTAAAACAGCTAAATTCTATTGAAAACTTTCTTAATTAGAATAAGAAAAGCCTTCGTTTATTACTAAAAAAAAACGTAGTTGTTCTAATAATTAAGCGTGCAAAAACTTAATTTGATTGTCATATAAAATGGATTAATAGTGAAGTCAAATTTCAGTAGTACTTTATAGTATTAGTTATTTCAAGGTTTTCTTATTTGTGTTTTCGTTAAAATAGATATTTTTAACGACTAAACATGATTTAACTTTTGATTTATTGCGCTTTAGCTATATAATGGGTCTCAAGCGTTAGCTTTTAGATAACCTTTAAAATCAAGTGATTTTATAGAACAGTTTTTATCTAGTTACCGTGAGGTTGTTCCTTTTATAAAAGAAGACGAGATTTTACATGATGATCTAGAAGTGTAATAGCTTTTATTCAGACGATAATGTTGTTTCAGAGGATTTTTTTTGGCATATTTAAGCTTTCATATTATGGTGTTCTAATATTTGTTTTCCCCAGGAAACAGCACTATCAGCAGTTTGAAATAGTTTAAATTTGTCATCTTTGTAAAACAATTTTTCTATTTGAGCAATTTCGGCCTTTCTAGTTTTTTGACATACCACGCCAAATCCTATAATGTTTTTTATTTTAGAAATGTTATTATATAATATGGGGTCTATAGAATAAGAGTTTATACGATTTGTAATATAAACAGCAGGACAATTGCCAAGAATTTTAAAGACTGTTAATACAATAGTTTGACTTAATTCAGGAGTTAAATGAACGCCTTCATTAATTGTTCCAATTACTACTTTATATTTAGTACATACTTGAAGTGTGCAAAAAGTGAGTTTAATTGTAGTATCCATAAATTATATTTGTTGGTCAATTTACTTTACTATTGATTAAAAAGTCAATAAAATTGAATGAATTTTCTACATTATCGATTAAATGTATTATTTTATCTTTAAAACACATATGTATGACTAAAAAATGCTTTTAAAATTTAAAATTACTAAAGTGTTATAAGTAGCATATTGTGAATTTGATATTACACTGTAATTATTTTTATTCCAAATTTTTAAAACTCTAGATTTAGCCTAATCTAAATCTAAAAATATCTCGAAATGCTTATTTAAAACATAGATGTTCAATTTTTGTGTTTCTACCAGAGATATTGCTGTATATTAAAACAAAACCAACTAAATATTCCATTTAAGGATATAATTTTGTGTATGGTTGGATTTACAGAATAAGTATTTATTCTATTTGAAATATAAACAAAAGGATTATTTAAATATGTAATGTAAGTTAAATGAATATTTTAGGATAACTCTTTTGTCAATATAAAACTTTCATTTTATTTCGGATATGATTATATTTTATCAAACATATAATGTGTAAAATAAAAGTTTAGTTTTAATTAACATTTTGGAGTTTAAAGTAAAAAAAGCTTCACTAAAATAGTGAAGCTTTTAATGCCTTGTATTACAAGTGTTAAGATTCTGTTGACTTCTCTGTTTTCTCTATTTTAATTGTAATTTTATTGGACGTCTTATCTAAATCCATTACAATTTTGTCTCCCGCTTTTAGTTTAGATGTGATAATCTCTTCAGCTAAAGCATCTTCAACATATTTTTGAATAGCACGTTTTAATGGACGTGCGCCATATTGTTTATCAAACCCCTTTTCTGCAATATAAGCTTTAGCTTCTTCAGATAATTTAAGAGTGTAACCTAAACCATCAATACGATTTAATAGTTTCTCTAATTCTATATCAATAATCTTATTAATGTCTTCTTTTTCTAAAGCATTAAAGACTACAACATCATCTATTCTATTTAAAAATTCTGGAGCAAACGATTTTTTAAGAGCATTTTCTATAACACCTCTTGCGTTTGCGTCTTCTTGAGATTTTTGAGAAGCAGTTCCAAAACCAATACCAGTTCCAAAATCTTTTAGTTTTCTTGCACCAATATTAGACGTCATAATAATGATGGTATTTCTAAAATCTATTTTACGACCCAAACTATCAGTAAGGTATCCATCATCTAAAACTTGTAAAAGCATGTTGAAAACATCTGGATGTGCTTTTTCAATTTCGTCTAATAATATTACAGCATAAGGTTTGCGACGTACTTTCTCTGTCAATTGACCACCTTCTTCATAACCTACGTATCCTGGAGGTGCACCAACTAATCTAGAAATCGCGAATTTTTCCATGTACTCACTCATGTCTATTCTAATAAGTGACTCTTCACTATCAAATAGTTGTTGAGATAATACTTTGGCTAACTGTGTTTTACCAACTCCTGTTTGTCCTAAAAATATAAATGACCCAATTGGCTTATTAGGATCTTTAAGTCCAGCACGATTACGCTGTATTGCTTTTACAACCTTAGCAACAGCTTCATCCTGACCAATTACTTTACCTTTAATAAGTTCTGGTAAAAGTGCTAGTTTATTACTTTCGGTTTGTGCAATACGATTAACAGGTACACCAGTCATCATACTAACTACATCTGCAACATTGTCTTCTGTAACTGTTACTTTATGAAGTTTTGTGTCTTCTTCCCATTTTTCTTGTGCTATGGCAAGTTCTTTTTCTAGACGCTTTTCATCATCACGTAAGCGAGCCGCTTCTTCGTATTTTTGTTTTTTAACAACAGTATTTTTTGTTTCTCTAACGTCTTCTAGTTTTTTCTCTAATTCTATAATTTGTTTTGGTACTTCTATATTGGTAATATGAACACGAGAACCAGCTTCGTCTAAAGCATCGATAGCTTTGTCTGGAAGAAAACGTTCTGTCATATAACGATTTGTTAATTTTACACAAGCTTCAATAGCTCCATCAGTATATGATACATTGTGATGATCTTCGTACTTATCTTTAATATTGTTAAGTATTTCTATAGTTTCTTTAACAGTAGTAGGCTCTACAATTACTTTCTGAAAACGACGCTCTAAAGCGCCATCTTTTTCTATGTATTGTCTATACTCGTCTAATGTTGTAGCACCTATACATTGTATTTCGCCTCTTGCTAAAGCTGGTTTAAACATGTTGGAAGCGTCTAAACTTCCTGCAGCACCACCAGCACCAACAATAGTATGTATTTCATCTATAAAAAGAATGACATCGTCATTTTTTTCTAGTTCATTCATAACCGCTTTCATACGCTCTTCAAACTGTCCTCTGTATTTTGTGCCAGCGACTAAACTTGCTAAATCCAAAGTAACAACACGTTTTCCAAAAAGAATACGTGATACTTTTTTATTAACAATTCTATTAGCTAATCCTTCTGCTATTGCGGATTTACCAACTCCTGGCTCACCAATTAATAGCGGATTATTTTTTTTACGTCTAGATAGGATTTGAGACACACGCTCAATCTCTTTTTCTCTTCCTACAACAGGATCTAGTTTCCCTTCTTCTGCCATAGCTGTTAAATCCCTACCAAAATTATCTAAAACAGGAGTTTTAGATTTTTTGTTGCCTTTAGCACCTGGTGTGTTAAATATATCTTTAGAACCTTCGTTTTCTTTAGAAGTATCATCCTCAAATTCTGATTTAGGTTCGTCTGTAGTATCTCGGTAATTATCGTCGTTAGTTATCATAGACTTAAATTGTTCTTTTACGTTATCATAATCTACTTTAAGCTTATTTAAAAGCTTAGTAGTTGGGTCGTTTTCATTTCTTAAGATGCACAATAATAAATGTGCAGTGTTAATTGAAGTACTTTGAAATAGTTTTGCTTCTAAAAAAGTTGTTTTTAGAGCACGTTCTGCTTGACGCGTTAAGTGCAAGTTTTTCTTTTCATTAGAAGTAATTGTAGTATTTGGGTTTGCAGGGCTCAAAATTTCAACTTTACGTCTTAAGTGATTTAAATCAATATCCAACGCATTTAAAATATTTATAGCTTTCCCGTTTCCGTCTCTTAATAAACCAAGCATTAAGTGTTCAGTGCCAATAAAGTCATGTCCTAAGCGCAACGCTTCCTCCTTACTATAGGCAATTACATCTTTAACTCTTGGTGAAAAATTATCATCCATATATTTATTCCTTTCTGCTTTTAAAAATAGTAAACATATTTAGTATAGGCAAAAACTATACCTAAATATTATGTTAATTATTTGAGGTTTGAAAGTAATGATAAATTCAAAATAAATAACAATAGAGTTATTAACTAAAAGCAGGTTGAAATGTTAATAAAAAAGACTAAAAAAGCGACTTTAAAGACCTACCGTTACTAATGAAAGTTTTATATTAGCATGTTTTGAAATAATGAATAAAACTAATTAAATTTATATATGGCAGAAGGAGAAAAAGTCATTCCAATTAACATTGAAGATGAAATGAAATCGGCTTACATTGATTATTCAATGTCAGTCATTGTGTCTCGTGCTTTACCAGACGTAAGAGATGGTTTAAAACCAGTGCATAGACGTGTACTTTATGGTATGCATGAGCTGGGTGTTAGAGCAACTGGTGCACATAAAAAATCGGCAAGAATTGTTGGAGAGGTTTTAGGAAAGTATCATCCGCACGGAGATACTTCGGTTTATGATGCAATGGTACGTATGGCTCAAGAATGGAGTTTGCGATACATGCTTGTAGATGGTCAAGGTAACTTTGGGTCTGTAGATGGAGATAGTCCAGCTGCAATGCGTTATACAGAAGCACGTATGCGTAAAATATCTGAAGACATGTTGGCAGATATTGATAAAGAAACTGTAGACCACAAATTAAACTTTGATGATACTTTAGAAGAACCAATAGTTTTACCAACACGTATTCCTGGTTTATTAATTAATGGTGCATCTGGTATTGCAGTAGGTATGGCTACTAATATGCCACCTCATAACTTAACAGAAGTTGTTAATGGCACTATAGCTTACATAGAAAATCCAGAAATCGAGATTGATGAGATTATTACACACATTAAAGCGCCAGATTTTCCTACAGGAGGAACTATTTATGGTTATGATGGTGTAAAAGAAGCATTTCATACAGGTAGAGGACGTATTGTTATGCGTGCCAATGCTAATATAGAAGAAGTACAAGGACGTGAGTGTGTTGTCGTAACAGAAATACCTTACCAAGTCAACAAGGCAGACATGATTAAAAAGACTGCAGATTTGGTGAACGATAAAAAGCTTGAAGGTATTTCTACTATTCGTGATGAGTCTGATCGTAATGGTATGCGAATTGTTTATGTATTAAAGCGTGATGCAATTCCTAATATTGTCCTTAATAAGTTATACAAATACACCGCTTTACAATCGTCTTTTAGTGTTAACAATATAGCGCTTGTAAATGGTCGGCCACAATTATTAAATGTAAAAGAACTAATACATTATTTTGTAGAGCACAGACATGAAGTTGTTGTGCGTCGTACAACTTACGAATTACGTAAAGCACAAGAACGTGCTCATATCTTAGAAGGATTAATTATTGCTTCAGATAATATAGATGAAGTTATTAAAATTATTCGAGCATCTTCAAATGCAGATGAAGCGCGTAATAATTTAATAGAACGCTTCAAGCTCTCTGAAATCCAGGCTAAAGCAATCGTAGAAATGCGATTGAGACAATTAACAGGCTTAGAACAAGATAAGTTACGTACAGAGTATGACCTAATAATGAAAACTATTGATGACCTTAAAGATATCCTAGATAAAAAGGATCGCAGAATGCAAATCATTAAGGATGAGTTATTAGTTATTCAAGAAAAATATGGAGACGAGCGTCGTTCTATTATAGAGTATGCAGGTGGAGATTTAAGTATCGAAGATATGATTCCTGATGCACAAGTAGTAATTACTATCTCTCATGCAGGTTATATTAAACGGACTTTATTATCTGAATATAAAACACAAAATAGAGGAGGGGTTGGTCAAAAAGCATCTACTACTCGTAATGAAGATTTTTTAGAACATTTATTTGTTGGAACTAATCATCAATACATGTTGTTTTTTACTCAAAAAGGAAAATGTTTTTGGATGCGTGTTTATGAAATCCCTGAAGGAAGTAAAACATCCAAAGGTCGCGCAATCCAAAACCTTATTAATATAGAGCAAGATGATAAAGTAATGGCGTTTATCTGTACTCAAGATTTAAAAGACGAGGATTACATTAATAGTCATTATGTAATTATGGCTACTAAACTTGGTCAGGTTAAAAAGACCTTATTAGAACAATATTCTAGACCAAGAACTAATGGTATTAATGCTATTACTATTAAAGATGATGATGAATTATTAGAAGCTAAGTTAACAACTGGTAATAGTCAAGTAATGCTAGCACTTAAATCTGGTAAGGCTATTAGGTTTGAAGAAGCTAAGACTAGACCAATGGGTAGAGGTGCTTCAGGAGTAAGAGGTATAAGATTGCAACATGATAAAGATGAAGTAATCGGAATGGTAACTATTGAAAACCCACAAGAAGAAACAGTATTAGTAGTTTCTGAAAACGGTTATGGAAAACGTACCTATATAGATGATCCAGAAGATGGAGAAGCAGTTTATAGAATTACCAATAGAGGAGGAAAAGGAGTGAAAACTATTTCTATTTCAGAAAAAACAGGTAACTTAGTGTCTATTAAGTCAGTAACAGATACGGATGACCTAATGATTATTAATAAATCTGGAATTGCAATTCGTCTGGCAGTAGAAAATCTACGTACAATGGGAAGAGCAACTCAAGGCGTGAAATTAATTAATTTAAAAGGAAATGATTCTATAGCTGCAGTAGCAAAAGTAATGAAAGATGATGAAGAAGATTTAGATGAAACTTCTGTAGACCATGAAAACACTGCTAATCCAGATGCTGGCACAACTATTGATAATACTAAAGAAGAAGAATAATATTAACAATTTAAAATAACTAATAATGAAAAAACATTTAATACTTACGGCAGCGTTGGTTGTAACTGTGTTTTCTTTTGCACAAAAGAAAGAAATCAAAGCGTTAGAAAAAGCAATTAAAAGTACCAATTTTGCAGAGGCTAAAACATTAGTCTCACAATTAGAATCTATGGTTGGCGCTATGGATGGTAAGATGAAAGATAAGTACTATTTAACAGCTGCTAAAGCTTTTTTTGCAAATGGATCTTCTAATTCTAAAGATATTTTAACAGCTGTAGAAAGTTTAAGTAAAATATCAGGTAATTCTGTAGAAGCTTCTCAGTTAAAAAAATCTATTGAGAACACTTTATTAACTCAAGCAAATAATTCATATAAAGCTAAAAAGTTTGATGAAGCAGCAATCAGTTTTGAAAATCTTTATAAGGTAAACCCCAATAATCAAAAATATATTTATTATGCAGCGTCAAGTGCTATTAGCTCTCAAGATTATGATAATGCTTTAAGATATTATTTAAAACTTAAAGATCTAGGTTATTCTGGTGTAGAAACTCAATATTTTGCTACAAACAAAGCCAGTGGATTTGAAGAAGTTTTAGAAAAAAACACTAGAGATAATTACATTAAATTAGGTACTCATGAAAATGGAGGTAAAAGAACAACCGAATCTAAACTAGGAGAAATCACTAAGAATATTGCCTTAATTTATGTTAGTTTGGGTGATAATGATAAAGCTTTAGCTGCAATGAAAGAGGCTAGAGATTCTAATCCAGATGACTCTAATTTAATTATAAGTGAAGCTAACTTAGAATATAAATTAGGAAACATTGCTAATTATGAAAGTTTAATTAAACTGGTATTAGAAAAAGATCCTAACAATGCTGAAATATTATTTAATTTAGCTGTGTTAGCTAGTGATTCTGGGGATAATAATAAAGCAAAAGATTACTACAATAAAGCTATATTAATTAAACCTAATTATAAAGATGCTTTAACAAATATGGCTGTTGTAATTTTAGCAGAAGAACAAGGTATAGTAGATCAAATGAACAATCTTGGGACTTCTTCTGCAGACGATAAAAAGTACGACGAACTAAAGGCTAAAAAGATATCAATTTATAAAGAAGCTGTACCTTATTTAGAGAAAGTTTTACAATTAGGAGATGATAAAGAGATTGGTTTTACTTTAGCTAATATTTATGATGTTATGGGAGAAGATGCAAAAGCAAAATCTTTAAGAGAAAAGTATATCTAATATTTAGTCTTACTAAATAAAAAAGGCCTTCTAAATAGAAGGCTTTTTTTATTTATATAACTTTTTTAATAACTCTAAGCTTATGTGTATGTGTTTTTCGCTCTGCATTATAGATACCCGAATGATCTAATCGA
>JALZUT010000135.1 GCA_023300575.1 Olleya sp. | reverse complement strand
AAAACTAAAATTCATTCTCCTCTTAAAATAATAGGAGAGCTGTATAAATTAAAACCTAATTGTAAAATGGGCTTTTGCTTGTTCTTTCCTGAAGAAGACAAATCCAAAATGATACGTATCTATAGTAACCGTTACTTTGGGGTGTTCTTTTATAGTACCCCAAGCTTCGGTCATGGCTTTAGACCAATAAATATCATCAAAAATAAAAATAGTGTCGTTATGAGTAGTTGGAAGTAAACTTTCAAAATAACTTAAAGTCGCTTCCTTTTGGTGGTTACCATCAAAATAGACTAGGTCGTATTTGTTACTGTTTAATTCTGGTAGAATAGTATTAAAATTACTTGTAATAATTTCAGTATTTTTTATATTGAAATCATCAAATTGTTGTCTAGTATGTTCAGAAATATTTGGACATCCTTCAATAGTTGTAATGTTTGCTTTTGGATTACCTAAATGAATAGCTTGTGTTGCAATACCTAAAGAAGTGCCTAACTCTAAAACCGAATTAAACTGAAAGTATTGACTTAGTCTAAAGAGTAATTTTGCTTCTTTAAAATTACTTCCAGCGACTTGTGCCATTTTAGACACGTTACGTATATTGGTTTTAAAAAACTGGCCTCCAGATCCTAAATCTGTAACCTTAATTGCCAAAGTACTGTTTAGTAATTGTTTTCTGTACCCTTTAATTTTAGTGTATGCTTGATGTTTTTTTGTGTCATAAAAGCATTTGGTAACTAAATCAAAAACAAAAGGAGAGTGGACACCATGTTGGTTGGTGGAGCGTTTTAAAAACTTAAAATAGGATTGTATTTGATGTAGTTTACTCATTTTTGTTATAATTCTCGATACAATTCCGAAAGCATTTGGAATCACTCTAACTGTCGTAGACTATTTTAAAATTATAAATTGAACATCAAAAATAGAAATTTGATTTCAAATGCCTCTTTCTTATAATTTCTTTCTAGACAAATTACAATTCATTCTCCTCTTTAGCTAAAGAAGAGCACCATTACGATTAATGTTTTTTATATTAGAGAAAGTGCCATCAACTAAATACGTCTTACATTATAACTCAAAAGGTTTTAAAATTAATGCGTTAGCTACCTTTTTTTTAAATGTATTTTTATCTCGTTAATGTTCAGACTGACATTGTAATTTTTAAGTGTTGTTTATTTTTTACTTCTCACTTCTCACTTCTCACTTCTCACTTCTCACTTCTCACTTCTCACTTCTCACTTCTCACTTCCCACTTCTCACTTCTTACTTCTTACTTCTCACTAACCCTCTATTTTCTCAGACAACTCTAACCAACGCATTTCTTTTTCTTCAATAGTATTAATAATGGTTTGAAGTGTGTTGGATAGTTCTGTAATTTGATCTTGTGCTAAATCTGGATTTAAAAATTTCTGCTCTATTTCTTTTTTATCAAATTCTAAAGATTTGATTTTGCTTTCTATGTTTTTGTATTCTTTTTGCTCGTTATACGACAAGGTAACTTTGCTGTCTTTTTTCCAGTTTTTCTTTTCTTTTTTATCTTCGGAAGTATTGCTTTCTGGTGCTTTACTGTCTTCATAAGCACGATAATCAGAATAATTACCAGGAAAGTTATCAACTTTACCTTCACCTTTAAAAATAAGTAAGTGATCTACGATTTTATCCATAAAATAACGATCGTGAGACACAACCATCAAGCAGCCAGGGAAGTCTAATAAAAAACTTTCTAGGACGTTAAGGGTAACAATATCCAAATCGTTGGTAGGCTCATCCAGAATTAAAAAGTTTGGATTCTGAATTAAAACAGTGCACAAATACAAACGTTTGCGCTCGCCACCACTTAGTTTTTCTACAAAGTCATATTGTTTTTTTCTATCAAATAGAAAACGCTCTAATAACTGTTGTGCACTAATCTGTTTCCCTTTTTTTAACGGAATATAATCGCCAAAATCACGGACTACATCAATTACTTTTTGATTGGGTTTTGGTGTAATACCAGCTTGAGTGTAATAGCCAAATTTTACAGTTTCTCCTGTAATAATTTTACCAGTATCAGGCTGCATGCTTTGGGTTAACATATTTAGGAAGGTAGATTTTCCTGTTCCGTTTTTACCAATAATACCAACACGTTCGCCACGTTGAAAATTATAATCAAATTTATCTAAAATAATCTTGTCTTTAAAAGATTTAGACAGTTTTACCAGCTCTACAATCTTACTACCCAAACGCTCCATATTAAGTTCTAGCTCGACCACGTGGTCTTTTCTACGTTGGTGTGCTTTGTGCTTGATTTCGGTAAAATCGTCAATTCTGGATTTAGATTTTGTGGTACGCGCTTTAGGTTGACGACGCATCCAGCCAAGTTCTTTTTTATAAAGTTGTTTGGCTTTTCCTGTTTCTACTTTTTCGCGTTCTATACGCTCTTCTTTCTTTTGTAAGTAGTACGAGTAGTTTCCTTTGTAACTATACAATTGACCATGGTCAAGCTCTATTATTTCGTTACACACACGTTCTAAAAAATAACGGTCGTGCGTTACCATAAACAAGGTAATGTTTTCTTTTGCAAAAAAGGCTTCTAACCACTCAATCATTTCTAAATCTAAATGATTGGTAGGTTCATCCAATATTAATAAATCAGGTTTATTGATTAAGGCATTGGCTAAACTTAGACGTTTTTTTTGTCCACCAGACAACACACTTATCTTTTGACCTAAATCTTCAAGTTTTAGTTTAAACAGAATTTGTTTGTATTGGGTTTCAAAATCCCAAGCTTCAAACTGATCCATTTGCTCAAACGCTTTTTGGTAGTTTTCTTCGTCTTCTGGTTTTAGTAGTGCTTTTTCATAGTTTTTAATAACGTCTAAAATAGGGTTGTCGCTACTAAAAATAGTTTCTTCTATAGTAAGTTTGCTATCTAAAAAAGGTTCTTGAGGTAAGAAGGATACTTTTATGTCTTTACGGTAAACGACTTGTCCAGCATCTGCTTCGTCAAAACCAGCTAGAATATTTAAAATAGAGGTTTTTCCTGTTCCGTTTTTGGCAACAAAAGCTACTTTTTGACCTTTATGGATACTGAAAGAAAGGTCTTTAAAAAGGGTTAACTCTCCGTAAGATTTTGCTATATTTTCTACTGTTAAATAATTCAAGATTTGATTTTTTACAAAGATGGGTTATAAAAAGTGAATAGTGAAAAGTTTAAAGTGAAAAGTTGTTTGTTTAGTGTTTAGTGAGAAGTGTTTAGTGAGAAGTGTTTAGTGTTTAGTGTTTAGTGAGAAGTGTTTAGTGAGAAGTGTTTAGTGTTTAGT
>JALZUT010000134.1 GCA_023300575.1 Olleya sp. | reverse complement strand
TAGATAGATGATTTACCTTTTTAGGGTAAAATGTCCAGTGTATACTATTCCGCTTGCTCTTGTTACCTGAAACCAATAATCATTAGTTGGCATATTATTACCATTATAAGTACCATCCCAACCTGATTCTTGACTTCCAAATCGCGTAATAACCTTACCATATCTATCAAATATAACAACTTCTAATTCTGGCTCTAAAAACGAAAATTCAATTTGCCAAACTTCATTTTCAGTATCTCCATTTGGAGTGAAAAATAGTGGGTAATTTAATAAAACAACTTCTTTAGTAGCTGTATCACATCCGTTATTATCCTTAACAAAAACAGTGTAAATGCCTGTTGGTAAATTTGTAAATGTATTTTCTGATTGAAAATTTATATCATCTAAAGAGTATTGATAATCTCCCTGTCCTGAAGTTAAAATAGTTATAGTATTATTATTTGCTGTCCAATCTGTAATTATTATATCCTCTATAACAGCAGTTTCTGAAATATTAACAATAAATTGTTTAGTGCTTTCGCAATTTAAACCTTGTTCACTATTTGTAATTACAACAGTATAAGTTCCCTCTTGCTCAATATCTATAGATTGCGTTGTCTCTCCTGTTGACCATAAGTATTGATCAAAACCAGAGTCTGCAGTTAATGTTACATTGCTTTCAGGGCAAATATAACTAATCGCTTCTGGGCTTAACTCTGGAATTTGTCCAACAAAAATTTGAAACGATGTAGTAGCATAACACACAATTAAATTATCATGAAATACCCTTGCATAAATTGTTTGTGGGTTAATAATATTAGTGTATGAGTCTGGCAGTGGGTTATTACCTGTATTTGCATCTACTTGACTTAAATGATAAGTAACATTATAATTATTTGGATTTTGATTTCCTAAAATTATAGCATCTTGATTTGTTAGTACAAAGACATCGGACTCTAATAAATCAGCTCTACAAACCAAAATATCTTCAGGCATATTAACTCTAGCTAATGGCAATAAATTTTCTAAGTTTATGATGCTGTTTTCAATACTCCCACATGCATCCTCTACCCTAATCTCATAAGTGCCAGGAGCTAAATTTAAAAATGTATTATCAGTACCGTTATCAATTATAAATGGTGAGGTTATACTAAAATTATAAGGTTCTACACCAATAACATCTATTATAACATCAGAAGCATCAGATCCACCTGTACAATCTAAATTATATATTCCAGCTATCACCAAATCAGAAAAAACAGAGAAGTTTGCAAAAATATCTAAACAGAGATCATCTGGATTTTCAGAATTAAAAGATTGAAATACTTTTATCAATCTAAATTCGCCTGTCAAAAAAATATTAAATAGGGTTTCAAAATTCAGTATTTGAATTGCTGTTGTTGCATTAGGAATTTGACCTTCGGTATAAACAACTCCAGTATTTGGATGTACCCAAGAGTCTGTATCTGGATTATAAAGTTGAAACCAATAGGTTTGGTTCGTAACACTTTCGTCAAAATCATTAATACTAACATCAAAAGAACCGCAATTACGGGTTAAAATGAAAGCACTTGGATTACTAGAATAACTCGTAATATTTACTGACGGATTATACTGAAACCCACAAAGGTCTTCTACCTCAAAAACATAGGTGCCAATAGGTAAATTGTTTACAAAAAAATTACCAGTAGTACTAATATTAGCATTTGCATCAAAAGGTAAACCTTCTGTAAATGTAGTTGGTGCTGCTGTTATAATAACTGAAGAAATACTTTCGTGATTACTTGAAAAACTGACAGAACCTGAAGTATCTTGACAGTTTGGTAGCGCAAAAATATTTAATTCTTGAAATTCAAACTCTAATATTGTAGCTTCAATTATATATAAAACGCCACAATTGTCTATAACTTCTAATATATAATCTCCATGAGGTAAATTATCATCTATACTAAGTGCATCATTTTCAATAAACGCATCTACATTTTGTGGTAAAGTTTGAGTATAAGCTGGAGGTGCATCTATAATAGTAGCAGAAATAACTTCTCTGTCAGGAATAATTACACCAATAAAACCAGATAAAACATCACAACCAGTATTACTTGTAGAGGTTATTGGCTCAACTTCAACTTCTTCAACTTCAAGAATAGCTATACCTACTCTTCCACAAGCGTCTAAAACACTAACATTATACGTGCCAATTGGTACTGGAACACCATCTAAACTAAAAAGTATTGAGCTGTCTGTATAAGGACCAGGATAATCGACATTATAATCTATTGGATTAAATCCAGCAGGAGTTGATACAAAATTTACAGTATATGGAGGAAGGTAATTTTCTATGTTTAGGTTTAAAAAAACACCACAAAAAGCCTCAATTTCTGTCAATTCTACTTTTGGATTTGGATTAAGACTAAAATTTACCTCAAACATTAAACCACAATTATCTGAAATTATAACGATAAAATTATAACTATCTGCTCCAAAAAGAGGCAGAATTTGAGTTATAATAAGTTGGTTTTCAGGTCCAGATGTTACGTTTTGTGTAAACGTCATATCTGGTGATCCATCTGGAGGTGACACGATATAAGTCAGCATCAAAGGGTAAATTAATGTGGTATTTGGAAGTGTACTTATTGTATGTGATACTTCTACCTCGTCACATGAATTATATACAACTGGAAGCATGACATTAGAAATACCTATAGCATTTATATTTAATAACATGGTATAGGTTTTAGTAACCGCATTGCCGCAATCATCAAAAACTCTAATTATATAAGTGCCTGATTGAAGGTTTTGAAAAACATTTGAAGCTTGTGGACTTACGGCTTCTGGTCCAGAAATAATTTCATACAACACTGCATTACCAGATAATACGGCAACTACAATGGTGCCCTCAGAATCGCAATCTGTAATCGTAGTATGCGATACATCAAAATCTAATGCAATTACTAAATCAATAATAGTTTCATCTTGTTGTTGCATGTTATCCTCACCATCTAAAATTTGAGTTGCGATTACTCTGTAATCGCCAGCTTGAAGATTATTAAAAAAGGGATCAGATGTTTCTGCAATTGGATTTACTAAGTCTGGCAATAAAAATAAGGTGTAAATAATGGCAGCGCCTGGGGTTGTGTTAGAAGTAGACATCTGTAAAGCACCATTACCAGAACATGTTTCTTCGGTTGAAGTAATTGCTAATTCAAAATCTGTAAGTTGAGCAAAACAAAAAGCATTAACAAATAAAAAAACAAAAGTAATTACATCCTTTAATTGTTTCGACTTAAAACTTAGCTCTATTTTAGAATTTGTTTTGATTTCAACTTTATATTTTGTTATATAAATATAAACTATGGATTGGTCTGGTAATGACCTTCTCTAGGAATGTTTATATAATATTGTTTTCTAGATTTGTTATTTAAATGCGCTTCCCTTAACCATGGATTATGGAGTTTCAATATTTTATAATTAACACCAAAACCTTTAGCAAAACCTGCAAAATCTGTAACTGCAGTATCTACTGCAACTTGATATGTTGGGATATTATTATACAAATCTTTATCTCTAAAATTAAAACCGTATTTATCTGGATTAGATAAAATTTCTTTTAAAGCAACAATTCTAAACACATAACGACCTGTTTCTTCACCTAATAATAAGTCGTAATAGCTTTTTACATCTTGTGCTTTTAACCGTTTAGACACACCGTAATTCCCTGCATTATAAGCTGCTGCTGCAGAAGTCCATGACCCTAAACTTTTTTTAGATTTTTTCAAATAGGTACAAGCTACTTCTGTTGCTTTTTCAAGATTGTAACGCTCATCTACATTATCATTAACTTCTAAACCATATTCGCGTCCAGTTGCTTTCATAATCTGCCAAAACCCACTAGCTCCTGCAGGAGAACGCGCATTTGTCAAACCACTTTCTATAACTGCCAAATACTTAAAGTCGTCTGGAATACCATTTTTTGCCAAAATAGGTTCTATAATAGGAAAGTATTTCTTGGCGCGCTTAAACATCAATAAACCATTAGATTGCCAGTACGTGTTGACTAACAATTCTTTATCCATTCGCTCATAAATATCAGGATTTGAAAGCGGAACTGGCTCGCCTGCAAAATCTAAATAACCAGGAACTTGTAGGGCGTAAACATTATAATCGTTAATGATTTTTTTTTCTAAATTTTCATCTGTTTGTGCATCTTGAAAAGCATTAATAAACAACATTCCAAGTGCTACAAAACCAACAATAGCTAAACTTTTTTTCACTAACTTCATCTTCTATATCTTTTGCATTAAAATTAAAAATTTTTATTGAAATCAACTCCTTTTTAAGTGATTAGTTTTGGTAAGTTTTGATTAAACCATTTAAATCTATTTATTATCATAATATGTGTACCACCTTCAACAGCTATACAATCTTTAATATTAGAAAACGGAAAAACCATATCGTTATCTCCATGAATATGAATAATATCCTTAATTGGTTGATCTTGTTCCCAACACACAACTTGTTCTATAGCCCAATCTAAATAACTTTTATCACTAACAGATAAATATTTTTTATATAATTCTATACGTTTTAAAATCGTGTTTCCAAATGCATATTTTGCTAAAAGGTCTAAACTACCAACCAACTGAGTTGGTAGTATTTTATAAGCTTTAGTAGTCTTAATAAGCTTCATACGCATTGGTAATTCGTGCTTTGTCTTTACGCTTGAAACAATTATCAGTTTTTTTAATGCAACATGTTTACTCATTTCTTGTACCAAAATACCACCAAAAGACACACCTATTAATACTGGATTATCATGCTTAACATCTTTAATCATGCGCTTTGCGTAACTAGCTAGCAATTCATTATTTTTTGGCAACTTCCATTCTAACCAATGTATTTTAAATTGGTCTTCCGGTAATTTAATATTCTCAAAAATTGTTGGATTCGCTGCCATTCCTGGCATTAAATAAATATGTGTTACTTGTTGATCCATAAGGTTTTAATACAAAAAAGAGGTATTACAGTTAGTTTTTTCGTATTTTTGAATAGTAAAACTATTAAATAGTTTGATACTATTTTTGAATTCCTTAGATAATTAATAAAACTTTATAAAATATGATTGATGCTGCTGAACTGGTTGACAATGATTTTTTACGTCAATTTGAACTTAAAATAGATACTCACTTTTCTAAAATCGAGTATTCTTTACAAGACAGGAAGATTTTTTTAACTAAGCTTATTATTCCAGAAGAAATTGATAACGAAGACTTTAGACGCGATTTTTTTAAGTTGGTTTTTGAAAACGTTCAAGAACGCAAGCTTGGTGTTGTGCCAACAAGTCCGGAAATAGCAAAGTTTATTAGAAAAAATAGACAATATAAAAGTTTACTACCTGTAGGTTTAAGGATCTAATAGTTAGAATTTATAATAATAAAAACCGAAACAGTTGTTTCGGTTTTTTTATGGATTAATATTTTATATTTACTTTTTAATCTATTTAATCTCATAAATGCAGACAAATAACACGTTTCATTTTTATATATTGATTGTTTTTGTGTTTGCCCTATTTTCCTGTTCAAACAAAGACAAAACCAACAAAAACCATCTTGTTTTTAGGTATAACGAACATAAAAACATTGGTAGCCTAGATCCCGCTTTTGCAAAAGATAATGCAGACATTTGGGCTGTCAACCAATTATTTAATGGCTTAGTACAAATGGATGATAGCCTACATGTACAACCAAGTATAGCAAAATATTGGCAAGTCTCTGAAGATGCCTTAATCTATTCGTTTACGATTAGAAAAGATGTGTTTTACCATAAGCATCAATTATTTGGTAAAGACTCTACAAGACACGTAACTGCTCATGATTTTGAATACAGTTTTAATCGTATTTTAGACCCAAAAGTAGCCTCTTCTGGTCGTTGGATTTTTAATAAGGTGAAAAGCTTTAAAGCAGAAAACGACTCGACTTTCAACATAAAATTAAAACAACCGTTCCCTGCTTTTCTTGGTTTATTAACCATGAAATATTGCAGTGTAGTACCTAAAGAAGTAGTGTCTGTCTTTGGTACAGATTTTAGGTCTAACCCAATAGGTACTGGTCCTTTTAAATTTAAACGTTGGAAAGAAAACGTAAAACTAGTGTTAAGAAAAAACAAGTGCTATTTTGAAACTAATACTAAAGGCGAAAAATTGCCTTATTTAGAAGCTGTTGCAATCACCTTTTTACCAGACAAACAAAGTGAATTTATGCAGTTTATACAAGGGAATCTAGACTTCTTAAACAGTTTAGACGCGTCGTATCAAGATGAAATTTTAACAACAAAAGGCGAATTGCGTGACGCATACAAATCAAGTGTAGACTTAATTAGAAGTCCATATCTAAATACTGAGTATTTAGCCTTTTATATGGATACTAACTTAAATGAAATCCAGTCCAAACAATTACGACAAGCTGTTAATTATGGTTTTGATCGTCAAAAAATGATGACGTATTTACGAAACGGAATAGGCATACCTGCAAATGGTGGTTTTATTCCTAAAGGATTACCTGGACACCAACCCAATATTGGGTTTAATTACCAACCCGAAAAAGCCAAGCAACTTATTGTAGATTATAAAATAAGTACAGGAAATTCAAATCCAACACTTACTATAACTACAACTAGTAACTACCTTAATTTTTGCGAGTACATACAACGTGAGCTTACAAAAATTGGTCTTATTGTAAATGTAGACGTTATTCCTGCTTCTACTTTAAAAGAAGGTAAAGCAAACGGGAAACTTAACTTTTTTAGAGCCAGTTGGATTGCAGATTATCCAGACGCACAAAACTATTTATCTTTATTTTATTCTAAAAATTTTGCACCTAACGGTCCAAATTACACTCATTTTTCAAATACACAGTTTGACAAATGGTATCAGAGCTCATTTACTGAAACAGATTTAAAATCAAGAGAAGTTTTGTACTCACAAATGGACAGTTTGATGTTACAAGAAACACCAATTGTACCTTTATATTATGATGAAGTTATCCGTTTTACAAGAAAAGAGATTTCTGGATTAGGTAGTAATCCAATAAACATGCTAGAGCTAAAAAGGGTGAAAAAGAAAATTAAAATCTAAATTCATTTTTCTCCTCTTCTTCAATAGGTTTACCAATATCATTAATACTAGGAGCTGGTTCTGGTTTTGATTGCTCAAAACTTCTTTTTAATAAATATTGAAATAAATATGCAGACGTCAGACCAAAAACTAAGGCAATCATTATTAAAAGAAAGTTATTATCCCAATTAATCTCTAAATCTAAAATATCATCTAAAAGCCCTAATACTATGCCTCCAATTGCTAAAACACCATATAACCACTTGTTTTTATTATAAGAATCTGCAAGTTTAAAAAAGTGTTTACCACTAAAAACTATTAAAATAATTTCTAGTATAATTTATATTTCTTTAAGTAATTTCCCCTCTTTAAGTCCTAAAATCACAAAATATTGAAATAGTCCATAACATAACATTGTTGTAATCTCATGATAGGCTAAATCTGGATTATAAAAAGATTGTAAAAGTGCAATACTGTCCGAACTAATACAAAAAAACACACCTATCATTACTAAATAATAGCTTTGTTTATTAACATGTCCTTGTCTTAAAAAAGCAAATAAAGCAAGTAATGTAGAAGCAAATATATACAACAAAGTTGGAAAGAAAAAATTACCTAAATTGTCATAAACATATATGAATATGATGACTAAATATACAAAAATGATTATCAAAAAAGGAATTAACTTTGTAAGATCAAAATCCCTATTATTAGAAAAACGTTTACAATAAAATAATTTTCCAAAAACAAAACAGATTAATCCAAATATATAAAGTAACTGTACTTGATATAGCATTAAAAAAATATCACCAGCAAGAAATAGAAGTAGTCCTATTACTAAAAAACCATCTATTTTAAGTCTAGATTTTTTGTTTGCGAAATAGTATAGTGCTAAAACTATTAAAATTAAAGGCTT
>JALZUT010000133.1 GCA_023300575.1 Olleya sp. | reverse complement strand
CATTATTGGAATATAGAAAAAGCGCTTGAAAAGCATAGAAATAAACGTAAACGTTTTTTAATTATCTATGGAGCTGGTCATAAAGGGTGGTTTTTAAGAGAATTGCGTAAACGAGATGATATAGAATTATTAGAGATGAAACCGTTTTTAGATGCTGTAGGTGAATTTAACCTAGATAATTTAGAAAATTAATTTATAATATAGATCTATTACTACTATCTAAACGTAATATTGGAAGAGTAATATTAATAATCTTAACTTTGCGTCAAAGACAAAACGTATGATTAATTTTAGTCCTTTAAAATTCCAACCACTTTTTAAATATAGAATTTGGGGAGGAGACAAACTAAAAACACAACTTCAAAAAAACTATGAAGGTTCTAATATTGGTGAGTCTTGGGAGATTTCTGACGTTCCAAATGACGAAACTCAAGTTTTAGAAGGCGATTTTAAAGGATATACGTTAAAGCAGCTTATTGCAGAATTTAAAGGTGCCTTTTTAGGCGAATCTGTATATCAAAAATTTGGAGACGCTTTTCCCTTACTGATTAAGTTTATTGATGCTAAGACACCTTTGTCTATACAAGTACACCCTAATAATAAAATGGCTAAAGAGCGTCACAACTCCTTCGGTAAGAATGAAATGTGGTACATCATGCAAGCCGATAAAGAGTCTGAAATTATTGTAGGTTTTGAAGAGCAAATTGATAGAAAACAATTTGAATCGCATATAAAAGACAATACTATTTTAAAAGTTATGCATCATGAAAATGTAAAAAAAGGAGACGCTTTTTATATTCCTACAGGACGTATTCATGCAATAGGAGCAGGTGTTTTGTTAGCTGAAATTCAGCAAACATCAGATGTTACATATCGTGTTTATGACTATGATCGGGTAGATGAAATTACTGGTAAAACACGTGATTTACATAATGATTTGGCAATAGATATTTTAGATTTTGAAGTTAAAACGCAATATGATTCAGCTTATAAAAAAGAAGAGAATGTTTCTAATCCTTTAGTGTATTCGTCTTATTTTAAAAGTCATTTTTTAAAAATAACAGATCAGGTTATTAAAAATTATACACAAGTAGATTCTTTTGTTATTTATATTTGTGTTTCTGGAATTTTAGAAATTGTGCATAATAATCAATCGCAAATTATAAAAACTGGCGAAACTATTTTACTGCCTGCAGCTATAACTGAAGTGCAACTAAAAGCTAAAAATGCAGAATTATTAGAAGTGTATTTATAAAACCTAACTATTTAACGTCCGTTTTTAATTTCATTTCAAACAACTTAGTATATTTGTGATATGATTAACTTAACAACTTTTTTATTTATTAGTGGTGGCGAAATTTTCTTCATTTTACTTATAGTTGTTATGGTGTTTGGTGCTAAAAACATTCCGGAAATAGCTCGTGGTATGGGTAAAGGTATGCGTACGCTTAAAGATGCAACTAATGACATTAAGACCGAAATCACAAAATCTGCCGAACGTAATGGTCTTGATACAAGCATTACAAGTGATGTGAATGACGAGCTTAAAAAAGTTAAAGAAGATTTAGAACAATTTACTGGTTCTGTAAGACGTAAGCTTTAGTTTTATTAAAAAGGGTCAATCGGTTTAAAGACTACACAAGTTTCAAAAAAAAATATTATTCAGAAAAGATTATTTCTACTCTTCGATTATCTATAGGATTTATAGATTTAGGACTCTTTTCACCCATTCCTTTTGTTTTAATTCTAGTTTTACTAATAGCTCTAATAATTATATAATCACTAACTGATTCTGCTCTTTTTAAAGAGAGCTTTTCATTATATAAATCATTACCTTTTCTGTCTGTATGTCCAATTATTTCAATTTTTACTTGAGGATTGTCTTTCAAAATGGTTATAATATCATCTAATAATAATAATGAATTTTCCCCTTTTATTTTATCAGAATCAAATTCGAAATCAATAGAAAAATCAATGGATACAGGAGTGCTTAAATCTGCTAAGTCATCTTTTAATTTGGGTTTGTTTCCAGAACTTCTCAACGAATTAGCTTCTAAAAACATTGCAGAATCGTATAACTGGTCACCAACATCGCTAATACCTAGTTTTAGATGATATTTAGTATTTGGAACTACTTTTGCTTTGGCTACTAAAATAGTTGTAAAGCCATCATATTGAAAACTTAAAGCAAGCTCATATTTTTTATTATTATCTTTAAATTTTTCTAAACTTGAAAGATTATAACTATAATTTTCAACATAAAAATCTGAATTTATTTTATGATTAATATCATCTACTGTTATTGGTGTGTTAGGATCTCCGTTTAGTATAGCAATATTTTCTGAGGTTTTTGTTTCTAAATTAGTAACTAAAAAAATAAAAACATCATTAACATTTTTGAAGATGTATTCTGGGTATTCTTCTGAAGCAAATAGAAAACGAAACTGAATTTCATCTGTTTCTGATACTAAATCAAATTCAAACAAAGCGGTATCATAGCAACCCTTATTTTTAGCTATGGCATTAATATTTTTATCACTTAAAAAATTAATTTTAGAACTTTTTTTTGAATCGTCATTTGGTCCAATTGCGTCTTTTGCAATACCAGTACTCATTATAATACCGTTAGAAAAAAAGGTGTTATATTTTAATTTACTCTCAAAGATTCCAAATGCTTTTTTATCTCCATTAATAGTAACATTGCTTACGGTTAGATTTTCTCCGTCATCAAGTAAAGTGTTCATTATTTCATTAGCTCCAGATATAGGGTTCACTTTTAGTTGTGCCTTTATAGATAAAGAATATATAAAAATAAAAAGACAAAAATAAAAGCGCATACATTATATTTATTAATGGTGATTTTTAATTTTAATATATAAATTTAGTACTTGTTTATAACTAGGTTGGATATTAAAAATCACTTCCTCAGGTAAGTCATAAACGAAAATTCAAATTCATGATTGTCGTCTTTTTTATGAAATGTATTTGCGGTTTCCTTCCAAAGTGTTGTATCTATTTCTGGGAAGAAGGTATCTGCATCAAAAGTAGAATGTACGCGTGTGATTTCTATCTTACTAGCATAGGGTAGTGCTAGCTTATATATTTCGCCACCACCAATAATAAAAGGTTGTGTGTCTTTTTTGCCAACTTGAATAGCGTCTTCTAGACTGTTTACAACAATAACACCTTCTGGAGCTTTGTAATTTGCTTGTCTAGAAATAACCACATGTGTACGATTAGGTAGAGGTTTAGGGAAACTTTCAAAAGTTTTTCGTCCCATTATGATATGATGACCAGAAGTTAAGGCTTTAAAACGTTTTAAGTCGTCACGTAAGTGCCAGATAAGATCGTTGTTTTTGCCTATTTCGTTGTGTTCTCCAGCTGCTACTATTATAGTTAAGTTGTTTATTATTTTACTGTTTTTTTCTTGAAACACTTCACTTTCTGCAATTGTCAAATCTTCTTTTTCTATTTGTGTTTTAAGTTTTTCTATTCTAACTTTTTGTTTATTAACTAACTTAGCTAATTCTTGTTCCTCCCAATCTTTACTCATGAATTTAGAGGTTACAAATACGTTAAATAGATGATATAAAAAGAAAAACAGCCAACCTAAAATAGCGAAGACAAACCAATTAATACCAAAGAATTTGGTGTCTTTACCAATACCTAAAACCGTATTTGCAATAATCAAAAATACAGCACCAATTAAAAAGACTACAAAGTGCGTAAATAAACGTTTTTTTTGTTTAATTCTGTGTTGCGCATTTTTGATAAGCTGTAACTGCTCTTGATCTATCTGAGATTTTTTTTTCTTCTTTCCAAACATATTTTTGATTTAGGTATTTAATCAAAGTTAAGCTTCCTTATTTAATTAAACTTTTTTTTACGTTTCAGTCTTTTGCGTTCTTTTTTTTGAGCTGCAGTTTCTTCAATTTTAAAAACTATAGGTAAAGAGTATGGTACATTAACAGCTTTACCTCTTTGCATACCTGGTGCATCCAATTGTGGTATTAATTTTATTACTCTAATAGCCTCTTCTTCTAAAGCGGGATGAGGAGCTCTCGCTTTGATACCTGTTACTTTACCTTTTTTATTTATTTTAAAAATCACATATATTTTTTTAATGCCAGGTTCTAAGTTTAAATGACTTGCCAAACGTGTGTTGAAATTACTGCTAACATGTTTAGTGATTTTGGCTGTCATACATTTTTTAGCTAATTCATTTGTTAAATCAGTTCCGCATCCTTTATATCTAGGCACTTGTTCTATTACAGAATATGGTACGTCTTCAGGTTGGTAATTTTCTATAGGAATTAATTGAGAAAGCTCTCTATTAACCTTAAAGCCAAAAAGAGAACTAACATAATCTGCAACTCCGTTATTTTGATTATCTAAAACAGGTTTAACTATTGGAAAGTTATTTAATAAGTTGTCAAAATCTTCATCTAGATTTCTTACTGAAACTGAAAGTTTAGAATGATGTTTAATGATCTTCCCTTGCTCATCATAATAAAGGTTACTATACATTTTTATAGTATCTTTTTTTGCGTTTTTTATGATTTTTTCAGAGATTACTTTAGTCAATGATGAGTTAATAAACTTAAGTAATTCGGTATCGTAACATTTAGCAAATTCTTTAGCTTCTTCACAACCTGGAAAAATTACATGTTCACGATTATAATCTGTTTTTTTTTGACTAAAAACAGTAGTTGAAACTAAAAAAAAAAGTAGTAAAAAATATTTCATGAATAACTAATTAAACCGCAACAGCACCTTTAATGTGTGGATGTGGATTGTAGTTTTCTAGCGTAAAGTCTTCAAAGTTAAAATCAAAGATGTCTTTAATATTAGGATTAATTTTCATTGTTGGTAATGGTCTAATATCTCTAGATAACTGTAATTCTAATTGCTCATAATGATTACTGTAGATATGTGCATCTCCAAAAGTGTGTATAAAATCACCAGCTTCGTAGCCACAAACTTGAGCCATCATCATGGTAAACAATGCATAAGATGCTATATTAAAAGGCACGCCTAAAAAAGTATCTGCACTACGTTGATATAATTGACAAGACAATTTACCATCTGCTACATAAAACTGAAAAAAGGCATGACAAGGTGGAAGCGCTGCTTTACCATTTGCTACATTCTCGTCAAAACTTTTTGATGTATCTGGTAAAACCGAAGGATTCCAAGCAGATACTAGCATACGTCTGCTGTTTGGGTTGTTTTTTAAGCTATGTATAACGTCTTTTATTTGGTCTATTTCGTCACTGTTCCAGTTTCTCCATTGGTGTCCGTAAACAGGTCCTAAATCTCCGTTTTTATCAGCCCAAGAATTCCATATTTTAACTCCGTTTTCTGTAAGGTATTTGATATTTGTATCCCCTTTTAAAAACCAAAGCAGTTCATAAATAATAGATTTTAAGTGTAATTTTTTTGTGGTTACCATCGGGAAACCTTCACTTAAATCAAAACGCATTTGATAGCCAAAGACACTTTTGGTTCCTGTTCCTGTTCGGTCTCCTTTTTCGTTTCCGTTTTCTAATATGTGTTTTACTAGGTCGTGGTATTGTTTCATA
>JALZUT010000132.1 GCA_023300575.1 Olleya sp. | reverse complement strand
ACCTCTTCTATTGCAGGCGATTACAGTGGTTTGTATGCAACATTTGGTCAACCTGTAACAACACCTGTAACAGCGAATCTAGTTTTGTTAGTTGATGATGATGCTGGAGTAAGTACAGATCCAAATGATGCTTGTGATTCAGTTTTAAATAGTGGAGCTTTGTCTGGAAATATAGCGGTTTTAAGAAGAGGAGAATGTCAATTTGGGTCTAAGGTTTTGGCCGCAGAGAGTGCTGGAGCAGTTGGTGTAATTGTTATTAATAATGTAGTTGGAGATGTTATAGTAATGGGACCTGGAACTGTTGGTGATCAAGTTACTATTCCTTCAATTATGATTAGTCTTACTGATGGTCAGTCAATTTTAACAGCTTTAAATAATGGCGAAACAATAAATGGCTCTTTAGTTCCTGCTGGACCTTTTCAAAGAGATGGTAGTTTTGATAATGTTATAGTTGCTCACGAATATGGTCATGGTATTTCTATTAGATTAGCAGGAGGTCCTTCTACCGCAGGATGTCTAGGTAATGACGAAGATATGGGTGAAGGATGGTCAGATTGGTTTGCATTAATGATAACTATGGAAGCTACAGATTTACCTGAAACAGCAAGAGGTATAGCAACTTATTCTACTAGCCAACCTATAGATGGAGGTGGGATTAGACCATTTCCTTACAGTAACGATTTTACTGTAAATCCATTAACATATATTGATACTAACGATGTAGCAAATATATCTGAACCTCATGGTATTGGTACAATTTGGTCTACAATTCTTTGGGATTTAACTTGGGATTATATAGCTAAATATGGTTTTGATCCTGATTTTTATAATGGGACAGGAGGTAATAATAAAATAATGCAATTAGTTTTAGACGGTTTAAAGTTGCAAGCCTGTGATGCAGGATTTGTTCAAGGTAGAGATGCCTTATTAGCTGCCGATAACGCTTTAACAGGAGGAGAAGATCAGTGTATGATATGGGAGGCTTTTGCAGCTAGAGGTGTAGGTCTTAATGCCGCTCAAGGATCTCCTGGATCTAGAACAGACCAGGTAGAAGACTTTTCAATGCCTCCAGCAACAGACCCAAGTCTACAAAATTGTACTTCATTAAGTGTAGATGAATTTTCTTTAAATAGTCAATATTCTATATTTCCAAATCCTTCAAACAATACTATAAACATTAAAGTGAAGAAAAACTTTGGTAAAGTTAATATGACTTTAACAGATATTAATGGAAGAATAGTATTCTCTAATGAGACTAATCTTTCTGATGTTGTTCAGATTGATATAGCAACATTACAATCTGGCATTTATATCCTTACAATTAAAGGAGAAGGTATTAATACGAATGATAAAATTATTAAAAACTAAACATAGTTTTTAAGTAAATAAAAAAAAGCAGCTAATCTAATTAGCTGCTTTTTTATTTACTTTCTGGATCAACGTAAATGTTATTTATGCCAATACTATTTTGTTTTTATTTGTATGTTTGAAACTATGATAAAACCATACGACGACATTTATTTTATGAAAAAAGCACTTCAGGAAGCTGAAGAAGCTTTTGAAAAAGGTGAAATACCTGTTGGAGCAGTAATTGTTGTTAAAGACCGAATTATTGCAAGAGCACATAACCTAACCGAGTTACTTAACGATGTTACAGCGCATGCCGAAATGCAAGCTATAACATCTGCTGCTAATTTTTTAGGTGGAAAATATTTAAAAGAGTGTACGCTTTATGTTACATTAGAACCTTGTCAAATGTGTGCTGGTGCTTTGTATTGGAGTCAGATTTCTAAAATTGTATATGCAGCTAGAGATGAAGAACGTAGTTGTGTAAATCTAAAAACAAAACTACATCCTAAAACAAAAATTGAAGGTGGTGTTTTAGCAGAAGAAGCCTCTAAATTATTAAAACGGTTTTTTATTGAAAAACGTAATTTAAATTAGGGTTTATAACTTTCGTCTATCATTTTCTTTTTGACGCATTTCCTCAAGTTTTTCTTTAGTTAACATATATTCTTTAACGTCTCTATCTTTCCATCTATGGTAAGTAAATAATGGAATAACTACAAAAAACAAACTTAAAACACCAAAGCCTATTAGTTTTTGTGAATAATCTAAATCTAAGGTGTAACCACAAATAATACTGGTTACAGAAGCAATAAAAGCAAGTCCTATGATATACTTCATCATATATGTTGAGGTGTTTAACTAAAGATTACTATTTTATTGCAAATCTAATTTTAAATTCAATTCTTTTAATTGTTTATCATCAATAAAAGCAGGTGCATCAATCATAACGTCTCTTCCAGAATTGTTTTTAGGAAAAGCTATAAAATCTCTTATAGTTTCTTGTCCACCAAGTATAGCAACTAGTCTGTCAAGTCCAAATGCTAATCCACCATGTGGAGGTGCGCCATATTCAAAAGCATCCATTAAGAATCCAAATTGTGCTTTGGCTTCTGCTTCGCTAAAACCTAAATGTTTCAGCATAATTGCTTGTGTTGCTTTATCATGTATACGTATTGATCCACCACCTATTTCGTTTCCGTTAAGGACTAGATCGTAAGCGTTTGCTTTTACTTCTCCTGGTTTAGTGTCTAATAATTCTATTTGACCTGGTTTAGGAGAGGTGAATGGATGGTGCATTGCATGGTAATGACCAGTTTCTTCATCTAATTCTAATAACGGGAAATCCATTACCCATAATGGTGCAAATACTTTAGGGTCTCTTAAGCCTAAACGTGTTGCTAATTCCATACGTAACGAACTTAATTGTGCTCTTACTTTATTAGTGTCTCCTGATAATATACAGATTAAATCACCAGCTTTTGCACCAGTTACTTCTGCCCATTTAGCTAAATCGTCTTGATCGTAAAACTTATCTACTGATGATTTGAAAGTGCCATCGTCATTAACACGACAATAGACCATACCTAAAGCACCAACTTGTGGACGTCTTACCCAATCAATTAGTTTATCTATTTCTTTTCTTGTATAACTGTTTGCTCCAGGAACTGCTATAGCTGCTACTAATTCTGCAGAATTAAAGACATTAAATTCTTTATGTTGTGCAACCTGGTTAAGCTCGCCAAACTCCATGCCAAATCTAATATCCGGCTTGTCGTTTCCGTATAAGCGCATGGCATCGTCATATAGTATTCTTGGAAATTTCTCTATCTCAACTCCATTTACTTCTTTTAGTAAGTGACGTGTCAAACCTTCAAAAACATTAAGGATATCTTCTTGTTCTACAAA
>JALZUT010000131.1 GCA_023300575.1 Olleya sp. | reverse complement strand
CCACCCATCTGAAGCCGTATTTGCTAATGTTGTTGGTTCTAAAAATGTGGCAGATCTATCGTATCGTTTTAAAGCAGAAAAATTTGTAATGATATCTACAGATAAAGCGGTAAACCCAAGTAATGTAATGGGTGCTTCTAAGCGTATTGCCGAAATTTACGTAAAAGCACTACAAGAAAAAGTACAAGCTAAGGCAGAAGGGAAGACTCAATTTGTAACCACTAGATTTGGTAATGTTTTAGGAAGTAATGGATCTGTTGTTCCGCTTTTTAAACGTCAGATAGAAGAAGGTGGACCACTTACAATTACACATCCAGATATCATAAGGTATTTTATGACTATTCCAGAAGCGTGTCAGTTAGTTTTAGAAGCTGGTGCTATGGGTAATGGTGGCGAAGTTTTTATATTTGATATGGGTGAAGCCGTAAAAATTATAGATTTAGCTAAAAAAATTATTCGTCTAGCTGGCTTTATTCCTTACAAAGAAATTGACATTAAAGTTGTTGGCTTACGTCCTGGAGAAAAGCTTTATGAAGAGTTACTTACAGAAAAATCAAAAACACTTCCTACTTATAATAATAAAATTATGATTGCAAAAGTAGAAAATTGCTCTCATGCAGAAATAAATCAAGATATTCATGAGTTAATTACCATTGCAAAAGAAGACGATAAAAACGCAATTGTAAAAAAGATGAAAGACATTGTTCCAGAATTTTTAAGTATGAACTCAGACTTTGAAGTATTCGATAAAAAAATAGTTTAGTAGTAATGAAAATAGCAGTAGTTGGTACAGGTTATGTTGGTTTAGTTACAGGTACATGTCTAGCCGAAACAGGTAACGAAGTACTTTGTATAGATATAGATAAAAATAAAGTAGAACAAATGCAAGCTGGTAAAGTCCCAATTTACGAGCCTTATTTAGATGTATTATTTGACAGAAATATAAAAGCAGGCAGACTAAAATTCTCCACTAATCTTGAAGAAGGTTTAGAACACGGAGATATTATTTTCTTAGCACTTCCAACTCCAGAGGATGAAGATGGCTCTGCAGATTTAAAATACATTTTAGGTGTAGCAGATAATATAGGAAAGTTAATAAAGGACTATAAAGTTATTGTAGATAAAAGTACAGTACCTGTAGGGACTTCAGAAAAAGTTGAAGCTGCAATTGCAAAACATGCAAAGGTAGATTTTGATGTAGTATCAAACCCAGAATTTTTAAGAGAAGGATTTGCAGTAGACGACTTTTTAAAGCCAGAACGTATTGTTGTTGGCGCAAGTAGTGATCGTGCTATTAAACTTATGCAAAAACTTTATAAACCCTATGTTAGATCTGGTAATCCAATATTGATAATGGATGAAAAATCTGCCGAGCTTACCAAATACGCATCCAATTCTTTTTTAGCTGCAAAAATCACCTTTATGAATGAGATTGCTAACTTTTGCGAAAAAGTTGGAGCAGATGTTGATAAAGTTAGAATAGGAATGGGTACTGATTCTCGAATAGGTAAACGCTTTTTGTTTCCAGGTATTGGGTATGGTGGTTCTTGTTTCCCTAAAGATGTAAAAGCGTTACATAAGTCAGGTTTAGATAACAACTATAATTTTAAAATTTTAGATGCTGTAATCAATGTTAACGCAAGACAAAAACTAGTGTTAATACCTAAAATTGAAAAATATTTTAATAACAACTTAAAAGGTAAAAACATTGCGGTTTGGGGTTTAGCATTCAAACCAGAAACAGACGATATCAGAGAAGCGCCTTCACTTTATATGATTGATGCTTTATTAGAAGCAGGTTGTAATATAACCGCTTTTGATCCAGAAGCTATGCCTAATGTAAAACGTAAACTAGGAGACAAAATTAAGCTTGCTTCAAATATGTATGATACAATAAAAAATGCAGATGCATTGATTATTGCTACAGAATGGAGTATTTTTAGGACTCCTGATTTTTCTAAGATGAAACGTGTAATGGCTAGCCCAATCATTTTTGATGGACGAAACTTATACGATGTTAAAGATGTAGAAAACGAAGGTTTTAAATATGTGTCAATAGGAAGATAATGAGTCAAAAAACAGTATTAATAACAGGAGCTGCAGGTTTTTTAGGATCTCATTTATGCGATCGTTTTATTAACGAAGGCTACCAGGTTATTGGAATGGATAATTACATAACTGGAGATAAAAAAAACACAGCACATTTAAACTCTAATCTTAATTTTTCTTTTGTAGAACATGATGTTACCAAACATATAACTATAGAAGGTAATTTAGATTATATACTTCACTTTGCTTCACCAGCTAGTCCGATAGATTATCTTAAAATACCAATACAAACCTTAAAAGTAGGAAGTCTAGGTACACATAATTTATTAGGTTTAGCAAAAGCAAAAAAAGCAAGATTATTAATTGCATCCACATCAGAAGTATATGGAGACCCATTAGTGCATCCTCAAACAGAAGAGTATTATGGTAATGTAAATACTATTGGTCCAAGAGGTGTATATGACGAGGCTAAACGCTTTCAAGAAGCTATTACAATGGCGTATCATAGATTTCATGGTGTAGAAACAAGAATTGTAAGAATTTTTAACACCTATGGTCCAAGAATGCGACTAAATGATGGACGTGTAATCCCTGCGTTTATGGGTCAAGCGCTTCGTGGTGAGGATTTAACTGTTTTTGGAGATGGTTCTCAAACACGTTCTTTTTGTTACGTTACAGATCAAGTAGAAGGTATTTACAGACTGTTGCTTAGTGATTATGTAAATCCAGTTAATATTGGTAATCCGCATGAGATTTCTATTAGCGATTTTGCTGAAGAAATTATAAGCCTAACAGGAACAACTCAAAAGGTTATTTATAAAGATTTACCTGTAGACGACCCAATGCAACGTCAACCAGACATTACCTTAGCAAAAAAATTGTTGGGATGGCAGCCTAAAGTAGGTAGAGAAGAAGGTATGAAAAAGACTTTCAACTATTTTAAAAACTTAACCGAAGAACAACTTTATAAAAGCGAACACAAAGATTTTTCAAGTTATAATAAATAATAATTTATGGAGTATAAACGCGGAAGGTACTCTTGGTTACTAAGACCTTTTCTTATCATTTTTGATCTTGTAATCATAAATATATTAGCGTTCTATTTTTTCGATTTTAATAAAGACAATCTTTACTTTTTCTCATCAGCTTTTTTTAATAACAAACACTTACTATACATTGTTTATTCTGTTGTGTTTTGGATGGCTTCAACTTCTTTTTTAAAGTTTTATGAAGTCTATCGCTACACCTCTGCTGTAAACATTATATCACTATTAATTAAACAGTTTTTTGTTTTTAGTATCATTGTTTACGCCTTTATAGGTGTTTTTAGAAGTATAGATATTCAGGCATTTACAACTTTAAAATACCTTTCCTTTTCCTTTTCATTAATAACAATAACTAAACTAGTCAGCTATTATGGTCTTAAGACCTACCGTTCCTTTTTAAAAGGTAACATTAGACGTGTTATTATTATTGGTAAAGGTGAGGGGGCACAAGAACTACAACAAATGTTTACTAACCGTAAAGAACTTGGATATACAATAAAAGGTGTTTTTGCAGATAGCCAAAATCAAAAATTTACAGGAAGCATAAAGGATAGTTTTAGTTTTTTAGAACAAGATAAAAGTGTCGATGAGATTTATTGTGCAATAGATGAACTTTCCGAAAAACAAGTTAATGATTATGTCAAGTATGCAGAAGTAAACCACTGTAATATCAAATTTATACCCAAAACTAATAAATTATTAACCAAGCGTCTTAAAACAGATTATTACAACTATTTGCCAGTATTATCAATGCCAGAGATAGCTTTAAATAGCGATTTTAATAAATTCATGAAACGCACATTTGATGTTGCTTTTTCGTTGTTTATTTTTGTTTTTATATTATCATGGCTAACACCACTTTTATTCATTTTAATAAAACTAGAATCAAAAGGACCAGTGTTTTACAAGCACAAACGTAATGGTATTAACTATAAAGAGTTTGACTGTTATAAGTTTAGATCCTTAAAAGCTAATAAAACAGAAAAAGGCACTTACATTACTCAAGATGATAATAGAGTGACTAAAATTGGTAAATTTTTACGTAAGACTAGCTTGGACGAATTTCCTCAGTTTTATAATGTGTTAAAAGGCGATATGAGTGTGGTTGGACCACGTCCACACATGTTGTCATACACAGATGATTATTCAAAAAAAATTGACAAACTTAATTTTATTTTCAGACATAATGTAAAACCTGGTGTAACTGGGTTAGCACAAGTAAAAGGATATAGAGGCGAAATTAAAAATGACGAAGACATTATAAACCGTATTAAATATGATAATTTTTATATAGAAAGCTGGTCGCTAGTATTAGACTTAAGGATTATAGCGTTAACTATTATCAATGTCTTTAAAGGACAAAAACAAGCCTATTAAAAGTGAAACCATTAGTCTCTATAATAACACCACTTTATAATTCGGAAGCCTTTATCGAGGACACCATAACTAGCATTTTAAATCAAACATATTCTAATTGGGAATTGCTTTTAATTGACGACTGCTCTACAGATAATACTATTAAAATTGCTGAACATTTCGTGTCAAAACACCCAAATATTAAACTCATAAAAAATCAAGTTAATTCTGGCGCAGCAATCTCCAGAAACAAAGGAATCACAGAAGCAAAAGGTAACTTTATCGCGTTTTTAGATGCAGACGATTTATGGAAACCTAATAAATTAGAAGTCCAAGTTAGCTTTATGCAAACTAATAATTGTGACGTCTCTTTTAGTAGTTATGAGCAAATAGATGAGGTTGGACAGCCTTTAAATAAACTTGTAAAAGCCTTACCAAGTTTAAGCTATAGCAAATATTTAAAGACCAATTACATTGGTAACCTTACAGGTATGTATAATGCAAGCACTATAGGCAAAATAATGGCGCCTAACTTACGTAAAAGACAAGATTGGCTGTTATGGCTAACTGCAATAAAAAAGTCCGGTAAACCTGCTCTAGGTATTAACACCTCTTTAGCCTACTATCGCGTAAGACAAAACTCGATGTCTGCAAATAAGTTTAGCTTATTAAAACACAATTATTGGGTGTATAAAAAAGGGCTGGATTTTTCTACTATAAAAGCGTTATACAGGATGTGTATTTTTATTTGGGAACACTTTTTTGTCAAGTCTAAGTTAACTGTATCTATAAAACCCTAGATTAATCTAAATCCTACAAGGTTTTTAAAAACCTTATAGGTATCTATTAACCACTTATTTGTGTTTTCCTTGAACAAGTCCATAATAGTTTTATTTGTTGGTCAAAACACCAACAAATACTAAAAAGTTTTCAAGTAAAAACTTAAAAACCATCCAATTGTGGTTTTAACCACAACAAAAATTTGAAAAAAATCACCTTTTCGATAAAGTGAAAAAAAAATGATTAAAAACATCGGTTTTAATAATAAAGTTCTAATTTAGAATTGTCTAGGAAAAGTAGTTTGTATTTTAGTCGATCAATCTGCTTAGTATTGGACAACATTAATGTTTAAACTAGCGCTAGTTTTTTTTATTTCTCCCTCAATTAATTAAAGCGCAAAACTAATAGATGACTAACTGTTAATTTTGCATATCGACTAAACCAATATCGACTAAAATTTATCGGCTAAATATTTAATTATTAACCAACCAGTTAATAACAAGAACTAACTGGTTTAAAATTTTAGAAATTATGAAAAAATTATTTGGAATGGCTTTTGT